>JBFWQJ010000001.1:0-31906 GCA_050249515.1 Dehalococcoidia bacterium
GCCGCGGCGGACTCGGACGTGGAGAACACCTACATCGTGCTGACGGCGCGGGCGCTCAACCCCTCGCTGTTCATCGTGGCGCGCGCGGGCTCGGACTCGGCGGAGCGGCGGCTGATCTCCGCGGGCGCGGACCGCGTGATCTCGCCCTACCGCATCGGCGGGCGGCGCATGGCGCTGAGCGCGGTGCAGCCCATGCTGATGGAGTTCATGGACACGCTGGCCCGAGGCGGCACGGACGGCGACCACATGCTGGCGGAGATCGTGGCGGACGACGAGGCGGAGGGCCTCGCCGGGCGCACGATCCAGGAGGTGTTCGCCGACAGCAGCGGCGTGCAGGTGATGGGCATCGAGCGCGCCGGGGGCCGGCTGCAGATCGGCCCGCGCGGCGACACGCGCATCGCTGCGGGCGACCGGCTCATGGTCTACGGCGAGAGCAGCGCGATCAGCCGTCTCTCCGCGCCGGGCCGAGGCGCCTCGGCCTCGGTGTAGCGGCGGCCCGGGCGCCTAGATCCACGCGCCGTCCTGCGCCTGCCAGAAGAACTGCACCAGCACGCCGCCCGTGTGGCGCGGGTGGATGAACGCCTCCCGCCAGGGGATGCCGTCCGTCGCGTCCGCGCGCTCACCGAAGATCGGGATGTTGTGGTGCGCGCACGCGCTCACCGCGCGCTCCCAGTCGTGCACCTCGAACGTCGCGTGGTGCATGCCGGGCCCGCGCCGTTCGAGGAAGCGCTGGATGAACGAGTCCCCGCTGGCCGGCGCGATGTTCTCGATGCGCATCTGGCCCACGCGATGCTCCAGGACGCGCGTCCGGAAGCCGGTCTCCGACCCGTCGTCGGCGGAGCGGTGGATCGTGCGCATGCCGAAGAGGCGCTCGTACCAGTCGCCCAGCTCCTCGCGCGAGGAGTACGCGTGGGAGAGGTGGTTGAGCGCCTTGATGCCCAGCGTGTTCGGGTCGTCATCCTCGGCCGGGGGCATCGTGTGCCACGGCTCGCCCTCGTAGAGCTGGAACAGGAAGCCGTGGCCGCCGCCGCGCGGGTGGATGTAGATGACGTCCGGCTCCTCGCCCGGCGCCACGGGGCCGCCGGCCCACGGCTGGGCGCCCTCGGCACGGATGGCGGCGGCCGCCTGGCGGATGTCGCGCACGCGGACCGTCAGGTGGTGCAGGCCCGCCCCCGTAGGCCCCTCCAGGAAGCGGTGCAGCGACGACGTCGGACTGTTCGGTGCGAGCACTTCCCATCCGAGGTCGGACTCGCCCGGCATCGCCATGTGCACGCCGAAGTAGCCGTCCTCGCTCTCGAAGCGCTCACCCGCGCGGAAGCCGAAGAGCTTCTCGAGGACATCGATCTGCGGGCCCAGCTCGGAGACGGCCTGGCTGACGTGGTCGAATCGGACGATCTCGATCAAGGGACACTCCTGCCGCCGCGCGCCGCTGCCCAGCCATCTTAGCGGAGGCGTCCGCTGAGCCCACGCTCATCGGCCTCGCGATCGCGAGGCCGGTGCCGCGCTAGCATGGGCGAATGTCCGCCACCCATCGCCGGGCCGTGGTGATCGCGAACCCCGCCGCTCGGCGCGCCCTGTCTCCCGGCGCCCTGGAGTCCGCCGCCGCCGCCGTCCGCGCGCGCGGCTGGGACGTGACGATCGAGGCCCCCGATGGCCGCGCCGACGCGATCGCACGCGCCGAGGCGCACGCGCGAAGTGGAGTGGACGCGCTCCTCGCATGTGGCGGCGATGGCAGCCTCGGCGTCGTCGTGCGCGGCGTGACCGCCGCGGGCGCCGACACGCCGACCGCTGTGGGCGTGATCCCCGCCGGCACCGCGAACGTGTGGGCAGCGGAGACGGGCGTCCCGCGCGAGACGGAGCGCGCGCTCGCGCTGATCGAGGACGGCGTCCGGCGACGCGTGGACCTCGGCTGGGCGCGCATCGGCGCGGGTGAGCGCGTCCCGTTCCTCCTCGTCTGCGGCGCGGGGCTGGACGCCGCCGTGGTGCGGGCGGTGGAGGCGCGCCCGGCGTGGAAGCGCCGCGCCGGCCGCCTCGCCTTCGCGTTGCCCGCGCTCACCGCGCTCACCGCGTGGCCCGCGACCGAGGCGCTCGTGACGATCGACGGCGAGGAGCTCCGGCCAGAGCACCTGCTGCTCGCGCTCGCCGGGAACGCGCACCGCTACGGCGGCGTCGCGGCGCTCTCGGCGCGCAGCGCGCTCGACGACGGCCTCCTCGACGTGGCGCTGTTCGAGGGCGCGCCGGGCCTCCGGGCGCGCCTCGCCCTCGTCGCGCAGGCGCTGCGCGGGCGGCTGGACGAGCGCACCGCACGCGGCGTGACGCACCGCCGCGCCGCGCGCGTCACGATCGCGCCCGCGCGCCCGATGCCGGTCGAGGTGGATGGCGACTACCTCGGCGAGTGCAGCGCCACCGCGCCGCTGGAGCTGGAGGTGGCACCCGGCGCGATCACGGTGATCGCGGGGCGCTAGCCCTCCCCGGAGGTGATGGGCGAGAGCGCGCCGTCCACCAGGCGCAGGCGGCGCGCGCCCGGCAGTTCCTCGCGGCTGGGGCGGTCCTCGTCCGGGGTGGTGATCAGCACCTGGTCGACACCGTAGGCGACGTGCAGGATGCGCTCGCGGCGGCGCGCGTCCAACTCGGACAGGATGTCGTCCAGCAGCAGCACAGGGGGGTCGCCCGTGCGTCGCGTGGACAGCGCGACCTCTGCCAGCCGCAGCGCCAGCGCCGCGCTCCGCTGCTGCCCTCGCGAGGCGCTCAGCCCCGCCGGGTGCCCCGCGATGAGGAACGCGAGGTCGTCGCGGTGCGGGCCGATGCGCGAGACGCCGCGGCGCACATCCTCGACACGCCCCGCCTCCAGCGCCGCGCGCAGTCGCTCCTGCAGGTCGTGCTCGCGGAGCGCCGCCTCCACCTCCGCCGGCACACCGGGGAGGTAGCGGATCTCGAGCCGCTCCTCCGTCGTCGCCGCCAGCTCCGCGTAGCGGTCCGCGGCGTCGCGGGCGAGCGCACGGACGGACTCCGCGCGCCGCGCGAGGATCAGCGCGCCCGCGGCGGACAGCTCGTCGTCCCAGAAGTCGAGCTGGTCGAGCCCGCGCCCGCCGCGCTCCTGCAGCCGCCGCAGCAGGCTGTTGCGCTGCTCCAGCACGCGCGCGTAGCGCTGCAGTGCCCGCAGGTACGCCGGGTCGAGCTGCGAGATCGTGAGGTCCAGGTAGCGGCGCCGGTTCGCCGGCGGGCCGTCGATGATCGCGAGGTCGTCCGCGGCGAACATGACGACGCGCAGCTGGCCGATCAGGTCGGTCGCGCGCCTGGCGACGCCGTTCACGCGGAAGCGCTTGCCCGCGCGCGTGGGCGGCACCCCCGCGACGGTCACCTGCGCGATGACGGCGACTTCCAGCGCGCGGCGCCCCGCGGCGGTCTCCACGTCCGCCTCCAGCCGCGCGGCGGGCAGCGGGCCTTCCACGACGGCCTGCCACGCGATGAGGTCGAGGTCCGGGCCGCTGCGCACGCCCTTCGTCGTCGCGATCATCGCGATCGACTCGAGCAGGTTCGTCTTCCCCGCCGCGTTCGCGCCGGCGATCACGTAGATCCCGGGCGCCAGGTCGATGGCGAGGTGGCGGAACGAGCGGACATCCGTGAGGGCGAGGTGCGCCAGGTGCATGTGGGCGGATTATCGCATGCGCGCGGGGCGGGCCCGGCTACGCCTCGTCCAGCGTCGCGCGCTCGGCGGCGGTGCGCTCGGGCGCGGCGCGGAGCTCGATGACGAAGCACGCACCGGTGCCATCCGCCGGGGTCTCCACCCAGATGCGACCGCCCTGCGCCTCGATTAGCCGGCGCGCGATCGCCAGGCCCAGGCCGGAGCCGGGCACGGACTCCCCGCCCGGGCCGCGCACCCGGTAGTACGCCTCGAAGATGCGCTCCCGGTCCTCCCGCGCGATGCCGGCGCCGTGGTCGCGCACCTCGATGCGCACGCGCCCCTCCGGCACGCGCATCGCGTTGATCACGATCTCGCTGTTCGGCGGCGCGTGCCGGTTCGCGTTCGAGAGGATCGCGAGCACCACCTGCTCCAGCCGGTTCGGGTCGGCGACCACGTAGAGCGGCGTGGCGGGGACGTCGCCGGTCACGGTCTGCTCGCGCAGCATGAGCGCGGGGCGCATCAGCGACTCCGCGTTGTCCAGCGCCTGCACCGCGTCCACCTCCGCCAGCCGCACCTCGAACTCCTGCCCGCCCGACCGGCCGAGGTCGATCAGGTCGGTGACGAGGCGGTTGAGGCGCTCCACGCCGTAGGTGAGCGAGGCGACCAGCTCATCGGCGCCGCTGTCCATGCTCTCGCTGTCCATGCGCAGCAGGTCAGCGAAGGCCTGGATCGACATCAGCGGGGTGCGGATCTCATGCGAGAGTGAGCCCATGAACTCGCGGCGGCGCTGGTCCTGGCCCTCCAGGTCGCGCTCGCGCTGGTAGGAGGCCTCGTACAGCGCGGCGTGGTCCAGCGCAGCGCCCACCTGGCCCGCGATCGTGGCCAGCACCACGTCGTCGCGCAGCGCCCCGGGCTTGCGGCTGACGAGGAGCAGCAGGCCGATGAGGTCGCCGTTGCTGGTGATCGGGACGCGCGCCACCCACGGCCGTTTGCCCAGCGCGGGGACGACCGGCGCCACCCACGGGTGCACCTCGCCGCGGTCGCGGCGGATCGAGGGGCGTGGGCCGCTGGTGTAGCGCACCAGCGGCGCGGTCTTCGCCCAGCCGTCCGGGTAGCCGATGGACGCGAGGACGCGCTGCGCGTCCCCCTGCTCGTCCGCCAGCGCAATCACGCCCGCCTCCGCGAGCCGGTGGCGCACCAGCGCGGCGAGCGCGCCTCGCGCGGCGTCGCCGATGTTGCGCGGCTCCGCGACGACGTCCAGCAGCACGATCTGCGCGGCGTGGCGCTGGCGCTCGTCCGTGACGGAGTTGATGTACCAGGCGGCCGGCGCGAGGACGAGCGCGAGGATGCCGAGGTCGGCGGCGAGCAGCAGCGGCTCGAAGCGCTGGAGGACCGCGAAGCTGATGGCGAGGTGCACGCCGACGAGCAGGCCGCCGCCGAGGAGCGCGAGCACCCAGAGCAGCACGCCGCTGCGGCGAGCGCGGGAGATCGAGGTCGTCGTCATCGACGGGCCGCCGGCGGGCGTCCGGCGGGGCCGGTGGGCGCGCCGTGCCGTGGCACGCGCGAGTCCCGGGTGGGATCGGTCACTCAAACGCCTCCCGCAGGCCCCCGCCGCGGGTAGCTACGGACTGACTGTACCGGAAGGACTAGCCGAAGGCGATCGTGATCGAGCGCTCGGCCTCGGACGCCTCCTGGACGACCGCGTTCTGGCCGAGGCCCGTGCCCAGCCCTTCCGCGATCTCGTCGGAGTCGACGTCGGCGGCGAGCTCCAGGCGGAGGCGGGCCTCGCCCTGAGAGTAGGCCTCAACCGTGGCCGAGCGGACGGCCGGGATGCGCTGGAGCGCGTCCTGGAGCCGCATCAGGCCCTGGAAGCCGGACACCGGGGCCGCGCGGAGCTGCACGGCGCCGTCCGCCGGAGTGAACGTGGCCAGCGTGCCGGCGACGTCGTCCGCGTCGTCGCGCTCCCAGAGGTCCGCGGCGGCGCTGCCGAGGGCAGTGGCGCCCAGCCCGGCCCCACCGATCGAGGAGGGCGCGGGGCGCTCCGGCTCGGCGGCGGGTTCGGACTCGATGACCTCGGGCTCCGGCGCGCGGAACGGCGCATGGGCCGCCGCGGGCTGGCTGCCGCCGCGCATGGGCGGGACGGCGGAGGGCGGGGGCGGCGAGGCCGGACGCGGGCGTTCCGGGACGACGCTCAGCCCACCGGGGCGACGCTCGTCCTCCACCGGGCGGGAGAAGGCGGGGCGCGCCGGCGGAGCCGGCGGCGTGCTGGGACGCGGCGGCGCGGGCGGTGGAGGCGGCTCGGCGGCGGCCGGCGGAGCCGGCGGCGGCGCGGACTGCACCGGCGGGGCCGCCGGCGTGGCGGGCGCCGCGGGCGCGCTGACGCGCTGGCTGCTGATGATCGACTCGATGCGGGCGAGGCGCGCCTGGACGTCGCGCATGCCGACGACCAGCTCGTCCACGGAGCGGCGGATCGTCTCCACCTCGATGGCGCTGGCGGCGCCGGCCGGGGCGGACCGTTCGCGGTTGAGCAGTTCGGTGGCGCGCTCCATGGAGTCCTGCATGATGCGCTCGGCGCGCTGACGCGCATCTGCCAGCAGCATCTCCGCCTCCACCGTGCGCGACCCCGGGGACGAGGTAGACGCGCGGGGCGCGGACTGGGCAGGCGCAGGCTGGGCGGGCGGCGGCGCGGGCGAGGGGGCCGGGGCGCGGGGCGGCTGGGCGGCGGCGCGAATCGCCTCGCCGGCCTCGGCGCGGTCGCCGTCGGCGCCCAGGGCGGCGATCAGCGAACCCAGGGCGCGCAGGATCGCGCCCGAGCCGTTGCCGCCCTGGTTCGACGGGTCGAGGGTCACCGTACTGCCTTCCGGCCGGCATCAGCGCGCTGCCGGCGGACGAACTTGTACCCGACGCCGCGCTCGTTCGCGATCATCGGTTCGTTCTGCGGGTCGTCACCGAGCTTCCGTCGCAGGTGCTGAATGTGCACCTTCAGGTAGTCGGTTTCGTCCATATACTCCCGCCCCCACACCTTCGCGAGAAGGGTACGGAAGGTTAAGACCCGGTTCTCATTCCGCGTGAGGTGGTAGAGCAGCCCGTACTCGATCGGGGTGAGTTTGACCTCTTCCCCGTTCACGCGCACCTGCCGGCTGGCGTAGTCGATGAACAGCGGGGCCGCGTCGAACGGCGGGCCCTCGCGCGTGGGCTCCTGCGACTCGGAGCGGCGCAGCACCGCCCGGACGCGCGCCAGCAGTTCGATGTGGGAGAAGGGCTTGGTGACGTAATCGTCCGCCCCGAGCTCGAGGCCGCGGACCTTGTCCACCTCCTCGTGCCGCGCGGAGAGCATGACGATCGGGACGTCCGAGAAGTGGCGCACGCGCTCGCAGACCTCGAACCCGTCGATGTCGGGGAGGCCGATGTCGAGCAGCACCAGGTCGGGCGCCTCGCGTTCGACGAGATCGACGCCCTGCTCTCCCGTGGAGGCAGTCACCACCTCGGCCTCCGGCCAGCGGAGCCCGAACGTGAGGCGCACGATCTCGGCGATATCGGGTTCGTCGTCGATGACCAGCACTCGCATGGCGAAGAGTGTACCCGGCACGACCATCAAGCGTTGCGATTATGACAAGTGGTTTCCCCTGACATCCACCGGGGAACTCCCTGACCTCGCGCGGCTGTTCCCGGTGGTATCGTCCGGCGGCCGAGGACGGCGCGATGACGAGGAGACGGCGATGGCGGACACGCTGCGAATTGGACTGATCGGCGCGGGCGGGAACATGCGCGCCCGGCACATGCCCGGCTTCCAGGCGATCGAGGGCGTGGAGGTCGTCGCGGTCTGCAACCGCACCGCGGAGAGCGGCCACCGCTTCGCCGACTCGTTCGGCATCGGGCGGGTGGAGACGGACCCGGAGGCGCTGTTCAGCGACCCGAACATCGACGCGATCTGCATCGGCACGTGGCCGTACCGCCACCGCGAGTACGTGGTCCGCGCGCTGGAGGCCGGCAAGCACGTCCTGACCGAGGCGCGCATGGCGATGAACACCGCCGAGGCCCGCGAGATGCTGGAGGTGTCGCGCGCGCACCCCAACCTCGTCGCACAGATCGTGCCGGGGCCGCCGGACCTGAAGTCATGGCGCACGGTGCGCCGCATGGTGGCGGACGGCACGCTGGGCGAGATCCGCGAGGTGCACGTCTCCGTCCTCAACGGCTCAGCGATCGACCCGAGCGCCCCGCTGCACTGGCGCGAGCGCACCGACCTGTCCGGCGTGAACGTGATGTCCTACGGCATCTACACAGAGGTGATCGCGCGCTGGTTCGGCCCGACGAAGCGCATCCTGGCGGACGGCGCGGTGTTCATGAAGCGCCGCGTGGACGCCGAGACCGGTCAGGAGCGCGAGATCGACGTCCCGGACAGCCTCGGCGTCTTCGCGACGATGGAGAACGGCGCGCGGGTGACGTACCGCTTCAGCACGGTCGCGCCGCACCCGGGGCCGGGGAGCAGCGGCATCTCGGTCTACGGCAGCAACGGCACGCTGCACTGGGAGATCGGCGACAGGATGCAGTTCGCCCCCGTCGGCGGCACGCTCGCCCCGCTTGCCCCGGACGCCGGCACGGACATCGAGTGGCGCGTCGAGGCCGACTTCGTCGACTCGATCCGCGAGGGCGCGCCCGTGATCCTGACCAACTTCGAGGACGGCGTGAACTACATGCGCGTCATCGAGGCCACCCAGCGCTCCCGCCTCGAAGGCCGCGCGGTCGATCTGAGCGAGGTGTAACGCCGGCGGGCTTGCGGTGTGGCCGCGGATCGGATGAGATAGAGGGCGACTGAGGGGGAGTAGTCCCTCGCGCGCCCGTCGACATGCTCCCTCGCTGAGGGCGGCGGCGCGGTCCCTCCGGGGACGGACGAGACTCTCGGCCCCAACCACGCCGTGCTGCGTGGCGGGCCGAGGCATGCGTCCCCCCTCTGCCGGACGCCCTCGACGCGCATCGCAGCACTCCGGACGCATCGGAGTGACCCGTGTCCTCGTTCCTGCTCTCAAGCCTGCTCATCTTCGTCGCCGAGCTCGGCGACAAGTCGCAACTGGTCGCGCTGTGGTTCTCCACGCGCTACCGCTGGTGGATCGTGCTGAGCGGCGTGACCGCCGCCACGCTGCTGGTGCACCTCGGCTCCGTCGCGCTCGGGCGCGCCATCGACGGCGTCGTGCCGGACGAGGTGCTGCGCATCGTCGTCGGACTGTCGTTCTTCGGCTTCGCGTGGTGGAGCATCCGCGGCGACACGCTGGACGACGACAGCACGCGGGAGCGCCGCCTGCCCGGTCTGGGCGCGTTCGGGATCGTGGCGCTCGCCTTCTTCATCTCGGAGCTGGGCGACAAGACACAGCTCGCCACGGTGTCGCTGGCCGGACAGGACCCGGGCTTCGTGGGCGTCTGGCTCGGCTCGACGTTCGGGATGGTCGCCGCGGACGCCGTCGCGGTCGCGGCGGGCATCGCGCTCGGCAAGCGGCTGCCGCAGCGGCGCATCGGTCAGTTCGCCGCGCTGCTCTTCGTGGCGTTCGGGGCGATCACCATCGGCAGCGTGTTCGTGGGCTAGCGCCGCCGCGTCGCTACCGGCCCACCCACTTCGGCTGGCGCTTCTCCGAGAACGCGCGAGGGCCCTCGACGCGGTCGGCGCTGAGCTCGTGGCGGCGGAGCCAGGCGTAGTCGCCGCGCGACTCGCCGCGGAAGGCGTCCTGCAGCGTGCGGTCGAGGCCGCGCAGCGCGCCCTCCTTCGTGCCGCGCACGGCGAGGGGCGCGCCGACGAGCACCTCGCGCGCCCAGCGCTCGGCGGCGGCGAGGAGGTCGTCGTGCGGCACGACCTCGTTCACGAGGCCGACGCGATACGCCTCCTGCGCGTCGATCGGCTGGCCGGTGAGCATCATGCCCATCGCGATCTTCTGCGGGATCTGCCGCGGCAGGCGGTGGATGCCGCCGGCGCTCGCGTACAGCCCCACGCGCACCTCCGGCAGCCCGAACCGCGCGCGCTCCGAGGCGATGACGATGTCCGAGGCGAGCGCGAGCTCGAAGCCGCCGCCCATCGCCCAGCCGTTGACGGCGGCGATGATCGGCTTGAACAGGTCGTAGCGGTCGGTCAGCCCGCCGAAGCCTCGGTCGAACTCGCTGATGTGCCGGTTCGTCCCGTTGGCGGTCGCCTTCAGGTCGTTGCCGGCGCAGAAGGCGCGGTCGCCGGCGCCGGTCAGCACGGCGACCCAGGCGTCATCGTCCGCGGCGAAGTCGTCCCAGACGCGCGCGAGCTCGCCCGAGGCGTCGTAGTGCAGCGCGTTCATCACCTCCGGCCGGTTGAGCGTGACGAAGCGGACGTGGTCGCGCTGCTCCACGGTGACGTACTGGTACTCGGCGGACATCGGCAGCCTCCTGCGTGCGCCGCCATCTTAGCGGCGTCCCGCGCCCAGCCGCCTGCCCACGGGCAGCCGCCGAGGGGCCGCCTGCTACGATCCCGGCGAGGTGCCCCCATGAGCAACGGCGTCTTCGTGCGATTCGACCAGCGAGGCGACCCGTGGGCGCCGCGCACGCTGGTGCTCCGGTTCATCGTGAACCTCGCGGGGCTGTTCCTCGCCGACCAGCTGGTGCCGGGGATCCGCATCGCGGACTGGCAGACGCTGATCGCCGGGACCGCGATCTTCGCGATCGTGAACCTGCTGCTGCGGCCGCTGGCGACGCTCGTGTCGTGCTGCCTGATCGTCTTCACGTTCGGGCTGTTCGTGCTGGTCATCAACGCCGTGCTGCTGCTGGTGACCGCGTGGGCCTCGAGGCAACTCGGCCTCGGCTTCACGATCGACGACTTCTGGTCGGCGTTCCTCGGCGCGCTCGTGATCTCGATCGTGTCGCTCTTCGCGACGGTCGCGGTGCGTCCCGGGCGCCTCTAGCGACCTGCGCTATCGCTCGTCGCCGGGGCGCAGACCGGCAGCGCCGATGGGGGCGCGAACACCGGCGGCGTTTGTGAACACAAACTCGACGTCGCACGAGCGCCAAGGGGTTATTGACGCCGTCCGCTCCCCCTCTAGCCTCGGCACCCGATGCTAGAGTCCGGCACATGAAGCACCTATGGCTCGCGGTCGTCTGTGCTCTGGCCCTGTCGTGTACGCCCACACCTCCCGATGGGGGTTCGGACGGCGGCATCGTGACCGGCAAGACTTCGGCGTCGTGCGCGGGCTTCCCGCCACTCGCGAGCGTCATCATCTCGTGGCGTGAACGCGGTAGGGAGTCCAAGTCGAAGTGCGTGTCGAACACATCGGCGTGCGCGCTGCAAGCCGAGAGGTTGAAGCCACTTCCGCAGGCATGTCGGTAGCGGTCACCTACTGAACCGAGCTACTCCCCCTCGACGGCTCAGGGCGACCGACCGCGCCCTCGCTACCGCTCGTCGCCCGGGCGCAGCCCGGACGCGCCGATGGGCGCACGGCCCTTGCGCTGCTGCCGCGGCCCGCGGCCGGCGCGCGAGGGCGTGCCGGGGCGCTCCACGCGCACGGCGCACGCCTTGAACTCCGGGATCCCGGACGGCAGGTCCAGCGCGTCATTCGTGAGGAAGTTCGCCGCCATCCCCTGCAGCTGCACGAACGGGACGAAGAGTTCGCCGCGCCGCATGCGCGGATCGACGTGCAACTCCGCGATGATCTCGCCGCGCCGGGACGCCAGTTGCACCTCGTCGCCGTCGGAGAAGCCGAGGCTCGCCGCGTCGTCCGGGTGCATGTCGACGGCGAGCACGGGGACGGTGCCGAGGAGGCCGGGCACCCGCCGCGTGATCACGCCGGTGTGCCAGTGGTACAGCGAGCGGCCGGTGATCAGCGTGTACGGGAAGCGCTTGCTCGGCAGCTCCGCGGCGACCGGGCCCTGCTCCACCGCGACGAACTTCCCGAGCCCGCGCGCGAACTCCGTCTCGAACAGCCTCGAGGTGCCGGGGTGGGTCGCGTTTGGGACGGGCCACTGCAGGCCGCCCTCGCGCTCCAGCCGCTCGTGAGAGAGCCCGGCGATGATCGGCATCAGGCTCGCCATCTCCTCGAACACGGCGTCGCTGTCCGCGTAGTCGAAGCCGCGCACGGGGCGCTCCAGGAGACGCAGCACGCGACGCGCGATCTCCGCGGTGATCGCCCAGTCCTCGCGCGCCTCGCCGGGCATCGGCAGGAACGGGCGCACCATCTGCACGCGACGCTCCGAGTTGGTGAACGTGCCGGTCTTCTCCGCGAACGACGCGGCCGGCAGCACCACATCCGCCAGCTCCGCCGTCTCGTGCATGAAGATGTCCTGCACGACGAGGAAGTCGAGGCGCGCGAAGGCGTCGCGCGTGTGCGCGAGGTAGGGGTCGCTGATCAGCGGGTTCTCGCCGACGACGTACATCGTCCGGAGGTGGCCCTCGATCATCTCCTCGATCATGTGCGTCGACTGGAGGCCGGGCGCCTGCGAGAGGTCGACGCCCCACGCCGCCTCGTACTTCGCGTGCGCGGGGCCGGTGTAGGGCTCGTAGCCGGCGAAGGTGTTGGGCAGGCAGCCGGAGTCGGAGCAGCCCTGCACGTTGTTCTGGCCGCGCAGCGGGGAGATGCCGTTCCCCGGCCCGCCCACCTGCCCGGTGAGCAGCGCGAGGTTGATGAGCGAGCGCGCGTTGTCTGAGCCGTTGGTGTGCTGGGTGATCCCCATCCCCCAGATCATGCAAGAGCCGCGCTCCTCGCCGTCCAGGCCCGGGCGAGGCTTCGCGTAGAGCCGCGCGGCGCGACGGATCAGGTCCGCCGGGACGTTGCAGATGCGCTCGGCGTCCTCGGGCGTGACCTGCTCCACCACCCGCCGCCACGCCTCGAAGCCCTCCGTGCGCGCCTCCACGAAGTCGGGCGACCAGAGGCCCTCCTGCAGGATGACGTGCGCCATCGCGTTGAACAGCGCGACGTCCGTGCCGGGGCGCGGCTGCAGGTGGATCTCGGCCAGGTCGCACAGGTCGATGCGGATCGGGTTGACGACGATGAGCGTCGCGTCACGGTCCTCGACGGCGCGCCGGAGCCGCGAGGCGATCACGGGGTGGTTCTGCGCGGTGTCGCTGCCGACGACCAGCAGCGTGCCGGCGATGTCGTAGTCCGCGTACGAGTTGCTGGTCGCGCCCGACCCCACCATCTCCTGCAGCGCGACGACCGAGGGCGCATGGCACATCCGCGAGCAGTGGTCGATGTTGTTCGTGCCCATCACGGCGCGCACGAACTTCTGCATCACCCAGCCGTCCTCGTTCGTCGCCTTCGCGGACGCGATCCCGGCGAACGATCCGATCGAGTCGGCAAAGCGCCGCGCGACGAGGTCGAGCGCCTCGTCCCAGGTGGCGCGCTCCAGCGGGGCGCCCTTGCCGCCGCGGCGGATCATCGGGTGGAGCAGGCGCTCCTCGGACTGCGCGAACTCCAGGCCGAACCGCCCCTTCACGCAGGTCATCCCCTGCGACGAGCCGTTGCCCGGCATGCCGTCCACCCACGCGATGCGCCCGTCCTCCACGCGCACGGACAGCCCGCAGCCCACGCCGCAGTACGGGCACGTGGTCTCCGTCACCGCGACGCGCGAGGGCGCCGGGACGACGGGGAGCGCGATCATGCCGGGGCGGTCGTTCTCCATGCGGTGCGAGGCGCTGGCGGGCGCGGCCTTCGGCATGAGCGCGCCGGTCGGGCACTGCGAGACGCACTGGCCGCAGGAGGTGCAGATCGAGTCCTCCCACGCCGCATCGAACGCGACGCCGATGTGCGCCGTCGCGCCCCGCCCGTTGATCCCGATCGCGCCGATGTGCTGCGTGCGCTGGCACGCGTCCACGCAGCGGCCGCAGAGGATGCAGTCCGCCATGTCCAGGCTGAAGAAGAGGTTGCTCTCATCCCTCGGCGCGCCGATGCCGGCGGCGCGCGGTCGCGGCACGTACGAGGAGACGTCGAGCCCGTGCGCGAGGGCGTGCTGCCGGGCGGTGCCGTGGCCGACGCCGTCGTCCGACATCCCGATCGTCAGGTCCAGCACGCCGCGACGGATGCGCTGCGCCCGCTCGCCGTCCGTGCGGATCGCCGTGCCCTCCGCGATCGGCGTGTGGCACGCGGCCACGAGGCGCGGCGAACCCTCGACCTCTACGAGACACGTCCGGCAGGCGCCCAGCGGGCCGCGCGCGTCCGGCTTGCACAGGTGCGGCAGGTCCGCCGCGGCCGCCTCGATCGCGTCGAGGATCATCGCGCCGCGCGCCACCCGCACCGCGCGGCCATCCACGGTGACGTCGAGGTACGGTGGGGAGGCAGGCACGCTAGTCATCGATCGTCCTCACTGCTTCCAGCGCTGCGACCAGCCGCGCGTGCCGCTCCTGCACCCCGGCGCGCCGCGTGAAGTGCGCGGCGATGTAGACCTCCTCGGCCGCGTCGGTCGCGGCGGCGATCAGCTCGCGCCAGGCATCCAGGGGCACCGTCACGGTCGCCGGCGTCATCGTGCGCTCCGTTCCGTGACGGCGGTCAGTTCGAAGGCGTCGGGGAACGCGGTCAGCGCGGACGTGACCGGGCGTCCCGCCATGCCGCCCAGCGCGCACAGCGAGGCCTCCGTCATCACCTCGATCAGCGCGTCGATGCGCTCGCGGTGCGCGACCGGGTCTGCCAGCAGTTGCACCAGGCGCTGCGTTCCCTCGCGGCAGGGTGTGCACTCGCCGCAGGACTCGCGCGCGTTGTACGCCCCGAGGCTGCGCGTGATCCGTGCGATGTCCGCGCCGGGACCGAGCACCACCGTGCCGCCCGCGCCCAGCCCGCGCATCTCGAGCGGCGTGTCGAACTCCTCGGGCAGCACGAAGCGGCCCGACGGCCCGCCCAGCAGCAGCGCCTGCACGCGCGCCGGCATCACGCCGGCCATCGCCAGCACGCCGGCCCACGTCATGTTGCCGTCCACGGGCACCTCGTACAGCCCGGGACGGGGGACGTCGCCGGACAGCGGCACGAGCTTGGTCGGCGGCGGCGGGCTGTCGAAGATCGTGGTGACGGCGCAGAGCGTCTCCGCGTTGTTGATCAGCGTCGGCCGGCCGAACAGCCCGATGTCCGTGGCGAACGGCGGCTTGTAGCGCGGCACGGGCCGCTCGCCCTCGATCGAGTTGAGGATCACCGACTCCTCGCCGCACACGTAGCCGCCCGCCCCGGAGCGGACGTGGATCGCGACGCCCGTCCCGCCCAGCGCCCGGCCACCGACGATCCCCGCCGCCTCCGCGTCCGCCAGCGCACGCTCGAAGGCGTCGCGGCCGTTCCGCGCCTGCCCGTTGATGTAGACGTAGGCCTCGCGGATGCCGGTGGCGCGACAGGCGATCAGGATGCCCTCGATCAGGCGGTGCGGGTCGCCCTCCAGCAGGTGACGGTCCTTGAAGACGCCGGGCTCGCCCTCCTCGGCGTTGACCACCAGCACCTTCTCGTCGTGCTCGTGCGCGGCGAGCAGCCCCCACTTCGTGGCCACGGGGAAGTGCGCGCCGCCGCGCCCGGTCAGCCCCACGCCGCGCAGCACGTCGATGATCCGCGCGGGCGGCAGCGTGGCGGCGAGCGCGGCGGCGGCGTAGGCGCCCTGCGCCAGCACGTCCGCCAGCGACCCGTCGTTCCGGCCGAGGCGCGCGGTCAGGCCGGCCTCGCCGCTGCCGGCGTACGCCTCGTCGCACGCGCCGCGCACGCAGGCGGCCAGCTCCTCAGGGACGCCGCGGTCGAGGCGCGCGAAGCGATGGCGGTGGCCCGGCCGCACCACGGTCGCCGCGGGCGCGGCCCAGCACGCGCCGTCGCAGGCCGCGTCCACCACGGGCACGCCGAGCGAGCCGGGGTCGATCGCGGCGGCATCCACGGCGTCGCCGCACGTCCCGCGATGCCGCAGCACACGCACCTCGTGCGGCTCGACGTGCGCCGTGACCTCGGCACGCAGGCGCAGCAGGGCGGGGGTGGGCATGGGGCCGCTCACGACGTCGCCTCCCCGGCGAGCGCGATCAGGCGCGCCGCCGTCAGGCGGCCGTGCAGGCGCTCCGCGGCGTCCACGGCGACGGGGGCGAGCGCGCACAGGAACTGGCAGTCGGCGGTGCGCACCCGCCCGGGCAGCGCACCCCCCGCCGCCTCGATCAGCGCGGCCGCGCCGGCGAGGTCGCACGAGACGCCGGTGCAGACGTGCCACGCCCCCGGCACCGGCCGCTCCAGCAGCAGCTCCGAGTAGCCCGTGGCGGTGGCGAAGACCTCCGAGACGGGGACGCGGACGTGCGCCGCGACCTGCTCGATCGCCGCGCGCGGGAGCCAGCCGAGGACGTGCTGCGCGGCCAGCAGCGCCGGGAGCAGCTGCGTGCGGCTGCGCGGCAGCGCCTCCACGGAGCGCGCGGCCGTCTGCAGGCGCTCGAGGTCGCCGGGCGCGTCCGGGTCGTACGGGGATGCCGCCGGTATCATGCTCGTGATTCTAGCCCTGTCCGTCCCACGGAGACCGCGGCGCCGCGATCAGCGCGCCGCGACCACCTCTACCGGGTCGCCCAGGCGCACCTGCCCGCCTTCGCGCGGCAGCATGTGCACCGCGAACGAGGGGCGCTCGTGGCCGAACGCGCTGACCAGCGTCGTCATCACCTCGCGGTCGCGCACGCCCTCGCTCGGGCTCGCGTGGGTCGCCAGGCAGCGCACCGCCGGGCGCAACACGTCGAACGTCACCCCGCCAATGCGCACCGCTTGGTCCACCCAGTCGAACTCGCCCCACGCCTCGAGGCCCTCGACGACGATGTTGGAGCGGAAGCGCTGCTCGTCCAGCGCCGGGTCGTCCAGCGCGTCCGCGAGCGCGCGCAGGCTCCCGCGGCCGTGCAGCGTGACGTTGCCGGTGGCGTTGTCCTGGTAGCGCGGCGTCACGCCGTCACCGATCAGCCGCAGCGGGAGCCGCCCCGGCCGGTCCAGATCGGGTTGCTCGCGCTGCTCGCGCGCCCACGCCCCCACCGCCTCCGCGATCCGCAGCCGCCCCGTGGCGTCCAGCGTGTCCTCCACCAGCAGCGCGCCTTCGAGGCTGATCGAGACGCGCCGGATCGCCTCGTCGTAGCGGAGGGTGAGCCGCGCGAGTGCGGGCGTGTTCACCAGCGCAAGCATGTGCGCCTTCGGCCACCAGTCCGCGCCGGCAGCCTGCTGCGGCGCCTCGGACGGTGCGTCGCCCAGGAGGAACGCGAGCACGCGGTCGCCTTCCACCCGCCCATCCGCGCGCACGGTGATCGCCTCGCAGGACTCGGGCGTGAACCCCTTCAGCGGGTGGCGGTAGAGCGCGGCGACGCGCGGAGCCTCGGTGGCCATGCGCGAAGTCTACCCCCGGAGCGCGGCGCGTATACCCGCCCCGTCGCGTACCCTCGTGGCATGACGAGCGAGCGGCAGGACTCCCCGGAGCGCATCTTCGAGGCGGGCGCGGACCGCGCCGGCTACGTGCGCGAGATGTTCGGCGAGATCTCCGGGCGCTACGACCTGATGAACCGCGTCATGACCGTGGGCCAGGACCTGCGCTGGCGTCGCCGGGCGGCGCGCTCGGCCGTCCGTGCGGGCGATACCGTCGCCGACCTCGGCAGCGGCACCGGCGACCTCGCGTTCGCATGCCTGGAGGCGGGCGCTGCGCGCGTCGTCGGCCTCGACGTCGCGGGGCCGATGCTGGTGCGCGCACGCGCGAAGGGCCAGCGCCTGTCGCCGCACGCCGGCTTCGCGCTGGGCGACGCCACGAAGCTGCCGCTTCCAGACGGCTCCGTGGACGTCTGGTGCTCCGCGTTCATGGTGCGCAACGTCCCCGACCTGGACGCCGCGCTGCGCGAGGCGTTCCGCGTGCTGCGGCCGGGCGGGCGCCTTGCCGTCCTCGAGATCCCGAAGATGGAGCCGGGGCTGCTGCGCCCGTTCGCGCGCTTCCACTTCACGCAGGTGGTGCCGCGCCTGGGCCGGCTGCTCACGGGACATCGGAGCGCCTACACCTACCTGCCGCTCTCCGTGGACCACTTCCTCACCCCGCGCGAGTTCACCGCGCACCTCGTCGGCCTCGGGTTCGAGGTGACGGAGGTGCGGATGCTGATGTTCGGCACGGTGGCGATGCACGTGGCGCGGAAGCCGCTCCCGGGCGAGCCGCGCTCGCGGATGCGCTAGGACCCATCGCGACTTCGGGCGCGTCGAGGCGGCAAGAGCCGCCGTTCCGTGAGTGAGGGGCGGCCCACCCCTGCCCCTCCCGGCGCGGGAGGGGTTGAGACTCGAAGGGGCTGCGCCCCTTCGAGCATCCCGGACTCCGCGACTCGACGCCGAGCGGGCGTGCATGGCCGGCCACGCACCGCATCCCGCCTCGCGCCCAGTGATCGAGACATCGCGGTGCGGGTGCCGGCGGTACCGGGGGCGTGCGTGGTGCGGGCTAGGACAGCCGGACGTCGCCGAGGGGCGTGCGGGGCACGTCCTGGTGCGCGTTGACCATGTGCCGCGCGAGCGGGCCGAGGTCCGCGAAGACCTCCTGCATCTCCTGCTCGCCCACGCCCGCCTCGCGGAACGCGGTGCCCATGTGGCGGAGCCAGCGGCCGGCCGCGCGCTCGTCGATGAGGAACGGGAAGTGGCGCATCCGCAGACGCGGATGACCGTACAGCTCGCTGTAGCGCGGCTCGCCGCCCAGCCACTGCTCCAGGAACAGCTCCTGCTTCACCCGCCCCGCCTGCAGGTCCTCGGGGAACAGCGGGCGCAGGTCGGGGTCGGCCTCCACGAGGTCGTAGAAGCGCTCGACGACGCGCTCGATCGTCGGGCGGCCGCCGATGCGTTCCAGGAGGCCGGGCTGCCGCTGCACGGGGGCCCGCCCCGCGACGGGACGCGGGGCCTCGGGGGTGCCGGGGGCGGTCGATTCTTCCACGGTGCCAGTGTACCGGACTGGTATCATCGCCTTCTGGTGCGGAAACCCCAACCCCGACCCGGTAGGCAGGCACGACCATGACCAACGACACGCCTCAGGAGCTCGCGCCGAACATGCGCTGCCCGGAGACCGGGGAGTTCCCCACCGGGCCGGAGGTAGGCGAGCGCCTGCCGAACTTCACGCTGATGGACCAGCGCGGCCGCCCGGTCAACATCGAGGTGGAGCGCGCAGGGCAGCGTGCCCTCGTCGTCTTCCACCGCTCCGCCCGGTGGTGACCGTACTGCCGCACGCAGCTCGTGCAGCTGCAGCAGAACCTCGAGACGTTCGCCGCCGCCGGGATCAAGGTCTTCGCGATCTCGTATGACCCCGTGGACGTGCTGGCGAAGTTCGCGGACGAGTTCGGCATCACCTACCCGCTGCTCTACGACCAGGGCTCCGTGGTGATGAAGCGCTTCGGCATCCTCAACACGATGATCCGCGAGGACGAGGACTACTACGGCATCCCCTACCCCGGCATCTACGCCGTGGGCGAGGACGGGCTGGTCACCGAGAAGTCGTTCTTCCGCTACTACCGCGTGCGCCCGTCCGCCCAGTCCGTGCTGAAGGACCTCTTCGACGTGGACTTCGACACGGGCGGAGACCCGTTCGTCGAAGCGGCGGGGGAGGGCGCCCGCGTCTCAGCGGTGCTGGCGGCAGAGGGGCTGGTGTTCATGCAGCGTGACCCGCTGTACGTCCGCCTGGCCCTCGACCCCGGCCTGCACATCTACCGCGGCCCGGTGCCGGAGGGGTTCATCGCGACCGAGGTCACGGTGACGGGCCCGGAGGGGCTGGAGGTGGACGCGCCGGTGTTCCCGGACGCCCACCCGTTCCGCGTCGCCGGCATCCCGCACGAGTTCCAGGTGATGGAAGGCAACGTGGAGATCGAGGTGCCGATCTCGTGGACGAAGCCGGACAACACCCCGGACGCGGCGAAGGTGGTGCCGGTGGACATCACCGTGCGGTACCAGGCGTGCGACGAGCAGCAGTGCTTCATCCCTCGGACGGTGGAGCTGCACATGGACCTGCCGGTGGGCACGCTGTACCGCGCCCGCCCGGCCGCGCCGCCCCCGGACGCACCGGCGAGATAGCGATGCGGGCGTAACAGCCCGCAAGCACCGCACCCGGTACCATGCGGAACCATGAGCGCGAATGGTTCCCCGTCCGCACGCCTGCTCGTGCAGTGCCCCGACCGCCCCGGCATCGTGGCGGCGGTGTCGCAGTTCCTGTTCCAGCACGGCGCGAACATCATGTCCGCCGACCAGTACTCCACCGCCGGCGGCGCGGGCCGCTTCTTCATGCGCGTGGAGTTCCAGACCGAGGGCCTCGACTGCTCGGTGGAGGCGCTGAACGAGGCGTTCCGCACCGAGATCAACGGGCGCTTCGACATGGACTGGCGGCTGGAGGCGGTCCACCGCCCGCGCGTCGCGATCCTCGCGTCCCGCACGGACCACTGCCTGCTGGAACTCCTGTGGCGCTGGCGCGGCGGCGAGCTCCCCGTCGACATCCCGGTCGTCATCTCGAACCACGAGACGCTCCGCAAGGACGTAGAGGTTTTCGGCATCCCGTTCCACGTCTTCCCGGTCACGGCGGAGACGAAGCAGCAGCAGGAGCAGGCGATCCGCGCGCTGCTGCGCGAGCAGGACATCCAGCTGGTGGTGATGGCGCGCTACATGCAGATCCTGAGCCGCGACTTCATTGAGGAGTACCCGGCCCGGATCATCAACATCCACCACTCCTTCCTCCCGGCGTTCGCCGGCGCGGACCCGTACGGGCGCGCGTTCGAGCGGGGCGTGAAGATCATCGGCGCCACCGCGCACTACGCCACGGAGGACCTGGACGAGGGGCCGATCATCGAGCAGGACGTGGTGCGCGTCTCCCACCGCGACACCCGCGAGAGCCTGATGCGCCTGGGCCGCGAGGTGGAGCGGTCCGTCCTCGCCCGCGCCGTCCAGTGGCACATCGAGGACCGCGTGTTCGTGCACGGCAACCGCACCGTGGTGTTCCACTAGCCGCCGCGCACCGTCGCGAAGGAGCCCGGTGCTCACCCGACCGTTCATCGTCCTGTGGATCTCGATGCTCGTCGCAATGGCGGGCATCTCCATGGTGTCGCCGCTGCTGCCGGTGTACGTGCAGGACGACCTGGGCGGGCCGCCGATCGCGGTGGCGCTCTCCTTCTCTGGGCTGGCGATCGCGCAGATCATCGGCGCGCCGTTCGTGGGGCGGCTGGGCGACCTGTTCGGGCCCAAGCGGTTCATCGTCCTCGGCTTCGCCGTCTACGCGGTGGGGGCGATGGGCTACCTGTTCGCGCCCACGTGGGAGCTGGTGGTCGGCTTCCGCATCCTCTCGGGCGTGGGCGCCGCCGCCGTCTTCCCCATGTCGCTCGCGTACATCGGCCGGATGTCGCCGCCGGGCGCCGAGGGGCGCTACATGGGCTGGTTCGCGGTGGCGCAGACCGGCGGGTTCGGCATCGGGCCGCTGTTCGGTGGCGGCCTGCGCGACGCCTTCGGCTCCGACGCCGCCTTCGCGACAATGGCGCTGCTGCTGGGCGGCGCGGCGATCCTCACGCTGATCGGCCTGCCCGGCGAGGGCGACCTGCGCCGGGCCGAGGCCCCCGGCGACCTCGCGGCGAACGCCCCGGCGGCGGCGGACCAGGCGGTGCCCTATCGCGCGCTGCTGCGCCGCCCCGCGGTGGTGGGCGCGACGCTGCTGGTGCTGCTCATCGGTGCCTCGTGGGGCTCGGCTTCCGCATGGCTGGCCGTGTTCGTGATCGACGATCAGGGTCTCGGGACGAACAGCGCGCTCTTCGCCGGATTGCTGCTCTCCGGCCGGCAGCTGATCAGCGCCGCGCTCCAGCCGTTCACGGGCCCGCTGGCCGACCGGACGAGCCGCGTGCTGCTCGTCGCCGTCGGGCTGCTCGTCTCGGGCGTCGCCGTCG
The DNA here is from genome assembly GCA_050249515.1 of Dehalococcoidia bacterium. Taxonomy (GTDB): domain Bacteria; phylum Chloroflexota; class Dehalococcoidia; order UBA2979; family UBA2979; genus SHYQ01. The sequence continues at coordinate 21,453 of JBFWQJ010000001.1, forward strand.
CCGCCGTGCCGGTGGTGCCGAGGACGCTCGTGGACACCTCGATCCTCGGCGCGGCCATGACCATGGCGCCGTGGGTGCTGCTGGCGCTGCTGGTCGCCGGCGTCGCGGAGTCGCTGGCCATGCCGGCCCAGCAGGCGATCTTCGTGCAGATCGGGCGGCGAGGCGGCATGGGGTCGCTGATGGGCCTGAACGCCATGGGCAACGCCATCGGCTTCCTCGGCGGGTCGCTGCTGGGGGCGGCGGTGAAGGGCGCGTGGGGCATTGAGGCGGTGTTCACGTTTGCGGGCGTGGTGAGCGTGGTGGGCACGGGGATCTTCGTGTTCCTGATGACGCGCGGCGCGGACGAGCTGACGCCCGTCCCGGCCCCCTCGCGCTGACCGGCCGAAATTGCTAAGATGGTCGCAATGATTCCCTTCGCCGCGACGTCTGCGCGCGGACCCCTCGACCTACCACGTACGGAACACGACATGACCTGCACTCACACCGGTGATGCCCGGTGACGCCCCTTGGTGGCTTCCTCAAGAAGATCCTCGGCGCCTCCAGCACTCCCGAACCGCCCCCTGCCTCCACCCCCGCCCGCGGGCGCACTCGCGCCGCCGAGCCGGATGACGGCCCCCCGGCCGCCGAGGACGGCGAGCGCACCGGACGCCGGCGCGGCACGCGCGGCGGACGGGGACGCGGCGGCGCCGCCCCGGCAGCGCCCGAGGCGACCGAGACGGCTGCCGCACCCTCGACCTCAACCTCGACCTCCAGCCGCGGACGCGGCAGCCGGGGACGCGGGACGAACGGCGCGAACGGCGCCGGTGGCTCCAACGGCACGAGCGGCGCCGCCGCGGAGCCCCGCTCCTACTCCTGGAACGCCCGCAGCGGCGACCCCGAGACCGACGAGCAGGCGCGCCAGCGCCGCGAGCAGGCCAGCCGCCAGCGGCGCACCGGCCGCTCCTCCTTCCGCCCCTACCGCGAGCACCTGGACCAACCCCTCCCCGAGGACATCGCCTTCCGCTCCGCCGCCGAGGGCGGCGACCGCACGATCCTCCCCGCCCGCCGCCGCCGCGGCACCGGCCTCCGCGACACGGAGCGCGTGCTGGTCGGCGGCGCCCGCAGCCTGAGCGGCTGGTCGCGCCCCTACGGCGACACGGTGAAGCCCTACACGGCACCGCCCCCGGAGACCGACGACGAGCCGGTGGACGACGACGCTGAGCTCGAGGCCCTCGCGGGCGACGGGCTCGCGGCGGGTGACGGCGAGGCTGCCCCCCGCCGCCGCCGCCGCGGCCGCCGCGGCGGTCGGGGCCGCCGACGCCCCGGCACGGCGGTGACGCCCGGCGAGACGGACGAGGACGCCCCGAGCGCGGACCTCGACGACCTCGCGGACGACGACCTCGACGACGCCGACGACCTGGAAGCGGTCGCCGAGATCGAGGACCTGGACGACGACGTGGAGGAAGAGGCGGCCGTGGAGCTGCCGCGCTCCGTTGCGATCGCCGCCGTCCTCTCCGGCGAAGCGGAAGACGAACTGGACGACGACCTCGACGTCGAGGACGACGACGAGCCCGAGGACGCGCTGACCGAGGCCGACGAAGACGACGAGGACGACGCACCGGCGGCGTCCGCCGACGTCGACGACGCGCCCGCGCTCGTGGCCCTGCACGAGCCGTCGGCGGACGACACCAGCGACCAGGACGAGTCGGACGCCGCGGGCACGCCCGAGGCCACCGCCGACCTCGACGCGCCGGTCGCGGCGGATAGCGACACCGCTGAAGCCGAGACGATCGACGAGGACGAGGACGTCCCGCCTGCGCCGGAGGAGACGCCCGTCGCGCCGAAGGCGCCCGCACGGCGCGCCCGCCGCCCGCGCGCGGCCGTCGCCGACCTCGACGCCGCGGATCTGCCGCAGGCGTTCGCCGATCTCGGTGTCGGCGAACGCACCCTGCAGACGCTGGGGCGCTGGGGCTTCACGCAGCCGACGCCGATCCAGCAGCGCGCGATCCCGGCGCTCATCGACGGCAAGGACGTCGTGGGCGTGGCGCAGACCGGCAGCGGCAAGACCGTCGCCTTCGGCGTCCCGATGGTGGAGTCGCTGGACCCCGACCTCGCGGAGGTCCAGGGCCTCGTGCTCGTGCCCACGCGCGAACTGGCCTCGCAGGTGCTGGACGTGCTGAAGGACCTGGCCGCCGGCTACGGGCTGGAGGCGGTCGGCATCCTCGGCGGGCACTCGCTCGCGGGGGACTTCAAGGCGCTGGAGCGCCGCCCCGCGATCGTGGTGGGCACGCCCGGCCGCGTCATCGACCACCTGCAGCGCGGCACGCTGTCACTGCGCTACGTGCGCTACGCGGTGCTGGACGAGGCCGACCAGATGCTGGACATCGGCTTCCTGCCGGACATCCGGCGCATCCTGAGCCGGACGCCGAAGCGTCGGCAGACGGCACTGTTCTCGGCGACCATGCCCAGCACGATCCGCCGGCTGGTGTGGCAGTTCATGGAGAGCCCGGAGACGGTCACCGTGGACCCGGAGCTGAGCACCGTGGACACGATCGACCAGGTCTACTTCGAGGTGGCGACGCGCGATAAGGCGTCCGGCCTCCGGGAGCTGGTGGAGAGCGAGCTCAAGGGCCGCACCCTCGTCTTCTGCAAGATGAAGCGCGGGGTGGACCGGCTGGAGGCGGACCTGGCGCGGCAGGGCGTGCGCGTGGGCGCCCTGCACGGCGACATGGACCAGCGCCGCCGCGAGCGCGTGGTGCAGGAGTTCCGGGACGGCGCACTGGACATCCTGATCGCCACCAACGTGGCCGCGCGCGGCCTGGACATCCCCGAGATCACCCATGTGGTGAACTACGACGTCCCCCAGAACCCGGAGGAGTACGTCCACCGCATCGGCCGGACCGGCCGCGCGGGCCGTAACGGCAAGGCGATCACATTCGTTTCCGAGTGGGACATGCGCGAGTGGGATGCGATCGTGGAGGCCTTCGGTGAACACCTCCGGCGCGAGGAGCTGTCGATCTACTCACGGTAGGGCGAGCGCCACCGGGCGTACCTCGTGCATACTGGGTGCGTCCCGGCCCGGCGGCCCCGCCGAAGGCGCGACACACAGCGAACCGGTGTGATGACACCCGATCCCGCACGCACCGCCTTCGAGCGCTGGTACGGCGCGGCCCTCGCCGGGCAGGACCTGCTCGGCGCCGTGCACGGCATCTGCGCCCCCGACTGCGTGATCCACATGCAGAACGGCGAGGACGGCGACCGCGCCGCCACCGAGACGCAGACGTCACAGGCGCGCGCCCTCTACCCCGACCTCGCGATCGAGATCGACGACGTGATCACCACCGGGCACCGGATGCTCGTGCAGGTCAGCGTCACCGGCACCCCCTCGCTCGTGTTCCGCATCGCGCGCGGCCGCAAGGTCTTCGGCGCGATCGGCGCCGTGGTCGCCGACGTGAACGACCGCGCCGAGATCATCGAGCTCTGGGCCTACCTCAACCCCGGGGCGATGCTCACCTTCCCCCCGGCCTCGCGCCCCCCGCTGCCCCCGGAGCCGGACGACGCGCCGGGCACCGAGGAGGACGCCGCCGCGGTACTTGCCCAGTGGAAGCGCGCGCGCACGGGCTCGGAGTTCCTGGACGCGGTGCTCGCCACCGCCACCCGCGATTGCCTCGTCCACGCGACGAACACCGAGGTGGGCACGACCGCGCTGCTGGAGTCCCAGATGCACGTCGTCCAGGCGGCGTTCCCCGACCTCACCGTCGAGTTCTCCGAGGGCTTCACGGTCGGCGATCGGCTGGTGGCGCAGTTCACCTTCGACGGCACGCAGCGCGGCTGGCTCGGCATCGCGCCGCCCAGCGGCAGCCGCGTGCAGTCGACCGGCGCGATCGTGGCGCGTGTCCCGGCGGAGCGACGCGTGCAGGAGATGTGGGTCTACCTGGCGCCCGGCATCGGGCTCTTCTTCCCCCGGAAGCGCTAGCGTCGGGGCGCTGCGCTGACGCTACGGCGTCACCGTCTCCCCGCTCGGCTCCGGGAGCGCCTCGACGGGCGTCGAGGGCGTCGCGTCCGCCTCCGAGCGGCGGCGCAGGCGGCTGCCGAGCGCGCCCGCGCGGTCGCGCATCTCGCCCATCGCCACCTCGAGGGCCTCGGCGATGCCGTGCAGCACCACCTGGTGTCCGGGCGGGCTGGGCGGCAGGCCGATCGAGCGGATGCGCTGGTCGCGGCGCTCACGGCGGGCGTTGCCGCGCCCGCGCATCGCCTCCGTCAGCGCGCGACGCAGGGCCGGGCGGAGGAGGCGGATCGCCCCCTCCGGGTCGGCGTGCGCGCCGCCCGCGGGCTCCGCGACGACGGTGTCGATCGCGCCGAGCGCGAGCAGGTCCGCGGCCGCGACGCCGAGCGCCTCCGCCACCTCGGGCGCACGCGCCCGGTCGCGGAAGAGGATCGCCGCGGCGCCCTCCGGCGACGTGACGGAGTACATCGCGTTCTGCTGCATGAGGATGCGATCGGCGACGGTCAGCGCCAGCGCCCCGCCCGATCCGCCCTCGCCGATGACGACGGAGACGGCGGGCGTGGTGAGCGACGCCATGGTCGTGAGGCAGTCCGAGATCGAGACGGCGAGGCCGGCCGCCTCGTCGGCGATGCCGTCGTGCGCGCCGGGGGTGTCCACGAAGGTGACCAGCGGCAGCTTCAGCCGCTCCGCCAGTTGCATCAGCCGCCGCGCCTTGCGGTAGCCCGCCGGGGCGACGCGGCCGTCGTGCCGGGTGCCCTCCAGCGCCAGGTCGCCACGCTCCTGCCCGATCACCACCACGTTCGTGTCGCCGAGGCGCGCAAGGCCGCCGATCAGGGCGGGGTCATCGATACCGCTGCGGTCGCCGTGCAGCGGGAAGTAGTCCGACGTCAGGCCGCGGATGTACGCGAGCGCGCGCGGGCGCTCCGGGTGCCGGGCGCGCTGCACCACCACCCAGCCGCGCTCCAGCCCTCGCGGCTGCACGACGGGCGGCAGCAGGTCGAGGTCCGCGGCGGGCGTCTGCCGCACCAGCGAGACGAGCGTGATCAGCGAGTCGCGGATCGACTCGCGCGCGCAGACGGCGTCCACGTGGCCCAGCGCCAGCAGGTCCTCCGCGTACAGCGACTCGCGCTCCTCGTCGGCGTCGTGCACGGCGCGCACGCGCGGCCCCGCGAAGCCGATGAGCGCCCCGCGCTCCGCGAGGACGACGTCCGCCTGCGTTGCGTAGGAAGCGAAGACGCCGCCGGTCGTCGGGTGCGCCAGCACGGAGATCATCGGGATGCCGGCCTCGTGCAGGCGGGCGGCGGCGGCGGCGGTCTTCGACATCTGGAGCAGGGCGACCATGCCCTCCTGCATGCGGGCGCCGCCCGAGCAGGTCACGGCCACGAACGGCACCTTCGCGCCGGCCGCGCGGTCCATCGCGCCGGCGATGCGCTCGCCGACGGCGAAGCCCATCGAGCCGCCGATGAAGCGGAAGTCGCTGATCGCGGCGACCACCCGCATCCCGCCGATCGTGGCGATGCCGGTGACCACGGCCTCCTGCCCCCCGCTCGCGCGACGCGCCTCCTCCAGGCGCTCCGGGTACGTCTTCGCGTCCTCGAAGTGCAGAGGGTCGGGCGTGGGGACGCCCGTGAACGCCTCGTCGAACGAGCCCTCATCGAAGAGCAGCTCGATCCACTCGCGCGCGGAGAGCGCCGGGGGTGGTTCGTTCGAGGTGGCCGGCGAGTTCGTCATGCGGCCATTGTAGGCAGCCGCCGCCACGCACCTGTTACGGAGTTGTACCGATTTCGCGCGGGACGGCCGGTCCCGCACCTCGGCATACCTGTGTCCGCGGGGGCTATTCCTCGTTCGCGGTGCGCGCCGGCGGGGCGGGGAGCAGGAAGTCGCGCATCAGCGCCAGCGTACGGTCGAACTGGTCGTGGTGGAGCCAGTGCGCCGCGTCCGGCAGCGTCTCCGTGCGCGCGTCGCGGAAGAACGACTCCACCGGCTCGCCGTGGAAGAGGCCGCGCCCCAGCGCCGACTCCGCGCCGATGAGGTGCAGCACGGGGCACTCGATGCGGTCCCAGACGCCCATGATCTCGCTGTGACGGATCTCCGTGGGCGGCCGGTTCAGCGCCATCGGGTCGTACTTCCACACGTAGCCGCCATCGATCGGGCGCGCCGCCCACCGCGCCAGGTGCTCCGCCATGGGGCGCGTGAGGCGCTTGTTCGCCTCCATCACCCGCTCGATGCACGCCTCGAACGTCGGGTAGACGCGCGGCTCGCGGCGCTCGTTGCCGCGTGCGCGGTCGACCCACTTGTGCAGCCATTCGCCGTCGATCGTCTTCGCGGACGGCTCGTGCATCATCGCCCCCGCACCCTCCACCGCGACGATGCGCTCGAAGCGGTCGGGGTACGTCCCCGCGGCGATCAGCGTGGCGGCCCCGCCGAGCGAGTGCGCGACCACGGTGGCGCGCCCGCCGACGAGGTCGATCAGCGAGAGGATGTCCGGCACGAAGTCCAGCAGCCCGTACGAGGAGCCCTTCGCCCACTCCGAGTCACCGTGGCCGCGCAGGTCGGGCGCGATCACCCGGTAGTCGTCCGCGAACGCCTCCGCGTAGCGGTCCCAGGAACGGGAGTGGTCGCGGAAGCCGTGCACGAAGATCAGCGGCGGCTTCTCCGCGGTGCCCCACACCCAGTAGGACAGGCGCAGGCGCTGCGACTGGTAGAAGTGCTGCCACGGCTCGGTCACGCTCGACCCCCATCGTTCGCGCCTCGCGGGCGGCGAGGACGCAGGGCGCGAGGGTACACGGCGCGCGCCCTGCGCCCCATGAGCATGCTGATGCCGCGCTGCGCTACGAGCGCACGTCCGGGAGGATCGAGGCGATCTGCTCCATGGCGTTGGTGAGCAGCTTGATGTCGCCGGACTGGAGTGCCACCACGGCGTGGTGCACCCCGGCGTCGCGGTAGCCGCTCAGCACCGTGCGCATCGCGTCCGGGTCGTCGCCCCAGATCGTGGTGGTGTGCGCGGAGTCGCCGCCGGACTCGCCGCGCACGCCCGCCTGGAGCAGCACGTTCATCGTCAGGGCCGAGGCGTCCCGGCCCGCCTCGGCGGCGACCTCGCGCACTTCCGCGGCCAGCTCGGCGTAGGTCTCGGGCTTCATCCCGTTCGGCAGCCAGCCGTCGCCGTGCAGCGCCGCGCGCTTCCGCGCGCCCTCCGAGGCGCCACCCACCCAGATCGGGAGCGGCGACTGCAGGGGCCCCGGGTAGAACCCGACGTCCTTGATGTCGAAGCGCGCGCTCTTGAACGTCGGCTGCCCCGTCCACAGCTCGCGCATCAGCCGGATCGCTTCCGTCGTGCGCGCGCCGCGCTCCTTCATCGGCACGCCGAGGGCCTCGAACTCCGGCGCGAGGGCGCCGACGCCCACGCCCGCAATCACGCGCCCGCCGGACAGGTGGTCCAGCGTCGCGTAGTACTTCGCCATCTCGATCGGGTCGTGGTACGGCAGCACGAGCACCCCCGTGCCGAGCGCCACGCGCGAGGTGGTGGCGGAGAGGTGTGAGAGCACGGAGAGCGGGTGCCAGTAGGGCCGGGTGCCCAGCCGCTCCGTCACGAATCCCGCGTGGAACAGGTGGTCCATCACCCACACGGAGTCGAAACCGAGGCGTTCCGCGAGCGGGCCCATGGCCAGCATCTCGCGGGCGTCCTCCACGCCCCACATGTTCGGCACCGTCACGCCGACCTTCATCGCATCCCCCTCGTCCCCGCCGCCGTGGCGCGCTCTGTGATCTCGTTCACCCGGTCGCGGGCATCGTACCCTGCCCGCCCTTGCCCTCGCGGGCGGGCGTCCCTACCGTCCGAGCCATGAGTGACGACGACGCCCGCGACGCCCAGACCGACACCCAGACCGACGCACTGCCCGCCTACGTCCGAGGCCTGCTGGAGCCTCGCGCCTACCCGACCCCACCGGCCGAGGTGACGCTGGTCCAGACCCACATCTCGTACGTCTTCCTCGCCGGCGACGTCGTCTACAAGACGAAGAAGCCGGTCGACTTCGGGTTCATCGAACAACTGTCGGTGGAGACGCGCCACAAGTATTGCGATGCCGAGGTGCGCCTGAACCGCCGCCTCGCCCCGGACGTCTACCTCGGCGTGGTCCCGGTCGTCCAGCGCGCGGACGGGACGTTCGCCGTGGAGCCGGCGGACGGCGCCGGGGAGGTGGTGGAGTGGGCGGTGAAGATGCGCCGCCTGCCCGAGGACGCGACGCTCGACCGGCTGCTGACGGAGCGCCGCGAGCCGGTCGACATCCTGGAGCGGCTGGTGGGCGCCGTCGTCCCGTTCCACGAGCAGGCCGAGGTCGTCGCGAACGACCCCGGCTTCGCCGGCGCCGTGGCGGAGCGCGCGTGGTGGACACGCGAGTTCAGCGAGGCGGAGGGCTTCATCGGCTCCACTTGGACGCCGGAGGACGCCGCCGCGACGAAGGCGTTCGTGGACGCGACGATCGAGCGCGAGTCCGCGCTCTTCGACGAGCGGCTCGCCGAGGGGCGGATCATCGACGGCCACGGCGACATGCAGGCGAAGCACGTGTACGTGCTGGGGCCGGAGCCGAAAGACCTGGTCGTCGTCGACTGCGTGGAGTTCACGGACTGGTTCCAGCTCCGCTACGCGGACGTGAACAACGACGTCGCGTTCCTCGCCATGGACCTCGAGGCGCGCGGGCGGCCGGAGATGGGCGACGAGTTCGCCGGGCGCTACCTGGCCGCCACCGCGGACGAGACGCTGGGCGTGCTGCAGCCCCTGCACCGCACCTTCCGCGCCTTCGTGCGCGGCAAGGTGGAGTCGATTGGCGCACACGCGATGGAGATCCCCGCCGAGGTGCGCGCGGGCCTCGCCGCCTCCGCCGCCGCGTACTTCCGACTGGCGGCCGACTACCGGACGCGCGTCGCCGCGCCGTCGCTCGTGGTGATGTGCGGCGCCTCCGGCACCGGCAAGTCGCTGGTCGGCGCGACGCTCGCGACGCGCATCGGCGCGGCCTACGTCTCCTCGGACGCCGTCCGCAAGCAGCTCGCCGGCATCCCGATCCACGCGAGCGGGGCCGAGGCCTTCCGCGAGGGCATGTACGCCCCGGAGATGACCGCCCGCGTCTACGAGGAGATGGAGAAGCGCGCCGCGCACCACCTCGCCCTCGGGCGGCCGGTCGTCCTCGACGCGACGCACGCGCAGGCCGCGCAGCGCCGCGCCGCGCTGGAGGTCGCCCGCACCGCCGGCGTCCCGGCCGTGATCGTGGAACTGCGCCTCACGGACGACGCCGCGCTCGCGCGCATCGTGAACCGCGAGCGTGACCCGCACCGCACCTCGGACGCCACGGCGGAGGTGTACCGGCGGCAGGTGGAGGCGTTCGAGCCGGTCTCCGCGGCGGAGGGCCCCCGGCTCGCCCTCGACGCCTCGCAGCCGCCCGCGTCGCTGGCGTGGGAGATCGCGGACGCGCTGCCGAAGCGCGGGTAGACCAGACCCCGGCAAACCGCGCGGCGGGCCGAAACGTCCCGCCGGTCGGGGGACTTGCGCCGTGTCCAGCGCGGCGCGGACGGCGCATGCTGTCCACGAATGGTCCGGCGCGCGGTCTGCGCGTCCGAGGCCGGACGGAGGTGTGCCGTGGAGATGCTGAAGTGGATGTGGCGGGGGCTCCTGACCCGCATCGGGATCATGACGCAGCAGATCCCCCCGCCCCCGCACCGGCGTGACCCCGAGGTCTCGAAGCACTTCCAGGTCGAGCCGGTCGAGGAGCAGGACCTGCCGCCGACGGAGGCTGCGGGCGACGACCCGAAGCAGCAGCCGCAGGCCCACCCCCATCCCGCGGAGCGCCGCGGCTCGATGCAGAACGGCTGATCGGGCCCCCTCGCCGGCCCCGGGGGTGGACGGCGTCCGGGCGGGGTAGCACCATCGCGAGGTGAGCAACCCACCGCGCCCACAAGACGGTGCCGCATCCGCCTGGCGCTGGGCCATCCCCGCGCTACTCCTGCTCGTCCCCGCGTTCGGCTGGCCGCTCTTCGTCCTCGGCACGTTCGCCCTCGACGCCGGCGCGGTGACCGAGGTCGTGCGGGAGCCGGCGATCTGGCAGCGGCTGGGCGTGAGCACCGGGCAGGCACTGCTGTCCACGGCGCTGTCACTCGCCCTCGGCCTGCCGGTCGCGTGGATGCTCTCGCAGTTCCGCTTCCCCGGGCACGCGGCCGTGCGTCTGCTGGTCCTGCTGCCGGTGGTGCTGCCGACGATCGTCGTCGCGCTGGCGGTGCAGCAGCTCCTGGGCCCGGCCGGCTGGCTGAACGCCGCGCTCGACCGGCTCGACCGCGTCCCGGTGCAGGCCGTCGGGACGCTCTGGGCGATCCTCGCGGCGCACGCGATCTTCGGCGTCGCGATCGTCGCGTGGGTCGTCACCGGCGCGTGGGCGCGTCTCGACCGCCGCCAGGTCGAGGCAGCCCGGATGCTGGGCGCGAC
>JBFWQJ010000002.1:0-30469 GCA_050249515.1 Dehalococcoidia bacterium
GCGCGGCGAATGCGCGGATCTCGAACTGCGTCGCCGCGCCGGCCTCGGTCGGGCCGACGATGCCCACCATCGCGAGGTGCTTCAGCGCCGCGTGGTCCGGCTCCACGGCCAGCACCCGTGCCGCGCTGTCCAGGAGCAGCCCGAGCCACACCGGCCCGTTGTCCAGCAGCGCCACCTCCCGCACCGACTCGCGCGGGACGTCGAGCGCGCGCAGCACGTCGGCGAGCAGCGCCTCCTCGACCGCGCCGATGCGGAGCGGGGGCGCCTCGAACGCCGCGCGCGCGTCGACGCCGGCGCCCTCGCGGCGGATCCGCACGAGGCCGACGGCGCACTCCTGCACCACCACGTCCGCATCACGCGGCGTCCCGCCAGCCTCGAGCCAGGCATGGCAACTCCCCAGCGTGGGGTGCCCCGCGAACGGCAGCTCGCCGCCCGGCGTGAAGATGCGCACGCGGTAGTCCGCGGCGTCCGAGGTGGGGCGCAGCAGGAACGTCGTCTCCGAGAGGTTCGCCCAGCGCGCGAACGCCTGCATCGTGGCGTCCGAGAGCCCATCCGCCTCGTGCACCACGGCGAGCGGGTTCCCGCTGAGCGGCCCGTCCGCGAAGACATCGACCTGGGTGAAGGCGTGCGCGCCGGACTGCATCGCCCGATTCTAGCGGCCGATCGACGTGGGGCTTGCGCTACTGCGAAATGACCGGTACCTTGCTACATCATGGTACCTGAACAAACCGAACAGGACTCCTTCTCCTCCCTGCGGCGCGGGCTGCTGGAGTACGCCGTGCTCACGGTGCTCTCCACCGGCACGCTCTACGCCGCGGAGGTCCTCGGGCGGCTGGAGGGCACGCACTTCGCCACGCGCGAGGGCACGCTCTACCCGCTCTTCGGCAAGCTCCGCCGGGAGGGCCTCCTGGAATACGAGTGGCAGGAGTCGGACAGCGGCCCGCCCCGCAAGTACTACCGGCTGACGGAGGCCGGCGCGCAGCGCCTGGCACTGCTGCGCGCGAACTGGGCGGAACTGGCCGCCACCCTGGAACAGCTGGGAGTCACCCCATGAACCGAGTCGAGATCGTGAACCTCGGCGGGCGCGCGCGGCACATCGAGAGCGCCGGTGCCGCCGCGATCGACGCCTGGCTGGAGGATGCCCGCCGCCGCCTGAACGGCGACCCCGACCGCGACGACCTGCTCCTCGACTTCGAGCAGGCGATCGGCGAGAAGTGTGACGCGCAGCTCGTCGGCGGGCGCGATGTCGTGACCACCGAGGAGGTCGCGACGATCCTCGAGTCCCTCGGGACGATCGAGCCGTCGGACGGCGGCGAGGAGGCAAGCGAGGCCGGCGCGCCGCCGCCGCCGGAGGACCGGCCGCGCCGCCTCTACCGGATCCCGGACGACCGGATGGTCGCGGGCGTCTGCAGCGGACTGGCCGCGTGGCTACGCGTGGACGTCACGGTGATGCGCGTCGCGTGGGTTGCCGTGCCGGTGCTGCTGCTGGGCCTGACGGACGGCGCCTCCTTCCCGCTCTCGGTGGGGCTGTACGCCCTCCTCGCCGTCCTGTTGCCTCGTGCCACCTCGCCGGAGGCGAAGGCCGCCGCGTACGGCTATGGGGCAACGGCGCAGGACCTGGTGATGCAGGCGCGCTCCGGCGCGATGCCCGCGCTGACGACGGTCGGCAGCGGCATCGGCGCGGCGATCCGCCTCGGGCTGGTCGTGTTCCGCGTGCTGCTGCTGATCGCGATCACGGCGGTCCTTGCCGCGTGGATCGTCGGTGCCGGATGGCTCGCGGTCGCCGGCGACCCCTGGCTCACCGCCTTCGGCGATGGCGTCGCGAAGTGGCTGTTCCCGCTGTTCCTGACCTGCGCGGCGGTGATCGCGGTGGCACCGCTCGCCGCCACCGCGGCTACGGTCGACTACGCGCTCCGCCGAGGCATCCCCGGCGCGGACCGGCGCACGCACCTCACGGCGTGGCTCCTGTCCGCGACCGCCGCGTGGGTCGCGGCAATCACGGTCGCGGTGCTCATCGTCGGCGCGATCCCCGGGATGCGGGACCTGTGGACCACGGGCGAAGCGCGCATCTTCTTCCGCGGGACGACCTACTGCATCGTGAACGGCGCGGACGAGGGGCACTGCGAGCCCGGCGACCACGTGCTGCGCGACGGGGCGGAGCGTCGCGGACCGCCGCCGGTCGCGCCTCGCGTGCCCACGGTCCCCGCGGTGCCCACGGTGCCGCCCGTCCCCGGCGTCCCGACGCCGGGGACGCGGTAGCCGGACGGCGGGCCGCCCCGCTACGTGCGGTCGCGCTCCGCTTCGTAGCGGGCGCGGGTCTCGGCGTTCGGGGGATAGAGGCCGGGCAGCGGGACGCCCTTCGCGACCTCGCCCATGATCCACTCCTCCAGGCGCTCCTGTTCCGGCGCCACCGCGACGACCTCATCGAGGAGCGCGGCCGGGATCACGACCGCGCCGTCGTCGTCCACCACGATCACGTCGTCCGGGAACACGGCGACCCCGCCGCAGCCGATCGGCTCCTGCCAGTCCACGAAGGTGAGGCCGGCGACCGAGGGGGGCGCGGCGACGCCGTCGCACCACACCGGCAGCCCGGTGCCCAGCACCCCCGCCCCGTCACGCACCACCCCGTCCGTGACGAGGGCGGCCACGCCACGCTTCACCATCCGCGAGCACAGGATGTCGCCGAAGATGCCCGCGTCCGTGATGCCCATCGCGTCCACGACCACGATGCAGCCCTCCGGCATGTCCTCGATCGCGGCGCGCGTCGACTTCGGTGACGCCCACGAGGCGGGCGTGGCCAGGTCCTCGCGCGCGGGGACGAAGCGCATCGTGAACGCCGGGCCGACCAGGCGCGGCTGGCCGGTGCGGATCGGACGCGCGCCCCGCATCCAGACGTTGCGCAGGCCCTTGTTGAGCAGAACCGTCGTGAGCGTGGCGGTCGTGACGCGCGAGAGCGTGTCGATGGTGGTCTGGTCGAGCGGCACGGTGCCTCCAGTGCTGCGGTCGAATCGGTCGAGGTGCGCCGGGCACGGCCCGCGCCGCCGCTATCATCGCGCCATCCGTCCATGCGCGGGGGCGGTGTCCCGTTCGGCGCCCGCATTCCGCCCGTGATGCGGGTCGGGAGACGCGCCGCGCCGGGGCGGGTACCCTCGGAACGACGGGACGAGCGCGGGGCGAGCGAGGGGCGGCGTTCAGGTGGATGCGACCACGGTGTCTTCGATCCTCGCGCCCGGATCACTGCTCGTCATGGTCGCCTCGGTCGCCATGGCGGTGATGGCGGGCGCGCCCGGCGCGCACCAGCTGCGCGCGTTCGTGCTGGAGCGCGGCACGTGGCTGGCGTTCGGCGTCGCCGCGATCGCGACGGCCGGGTCGCTCTACTACTCCGAGATCGCGCACTTCGTCCCGTGCGAGATGTGCTGGTTCCAGCGCATCTTCATGTACCCGCAGGCGGTCGTGCTCCTCGTGGCCGCAATCCGCCGCGACGTCGAGGCGTGGCGCTACGCGGTGCCGCTCTCCGCGATCGGCCTGCTGTTCTCGATCTACCACTACCAGTTGGAGCTGTTCCCGAACCAGCCGACGGTGTGCTCCACCTCGGTCCCGTGCACCGTCCGCTTCGTCGAGGTCTACGGGTTCGTGTCGCTCGCCTTCATGGCCGGCGCGGGGTTCATCGCGATCCTCGCGCTGCACCTCGCCATGGCCCGCGCCCGCCGCGCCGCGCGCTAGACGAGGCGCGCCAGCAGGCCGGTCGCCGCGTCGCCGCGGGCGTCCTCGACGCCCTCGGCCGTGACGAGGATCACGCGGCCCCGCTCCAGCGCCGCCAGCGCGAAGACACGCAGGTCGCGCGGCACCCGCGCGTCCACCACGAGGCCGGACGCGGCCACCTCGACGAGTCGTCCGAGCACGTCCCGCGCGCGACCGGCGCCGAGCGCCAGCACAACCGCGGTGTGCGGCTCGTAGGCGCTCATGCCCCACGGGCGCTCGTCGTGATCGCGGAAGCGGTGCATCGCGCCTTCCAGCGCCTCCCGCTCATCCCACTGGCGCATCGCGTACGAGGCCACCGGCCGCGCCACGGGCACGCCGGCGCTCCGTACCGCCTCGGCCAGCGCCTCGTCGTCCGCGAGCAGCGTGTGCGGCGCGTCCCACGTGGGGAAGCGCGCGACCTGGTCCGTGGGCACACCCGCGCCGATCAGCGCCGCCATGCTCGAGGCCGGTAGCGCGACGCGGCAGGAGAGGTCCGCGGCATCCGCCTCGGCTGCGAGCGCGGAGCGCGCGACCCACATCGGGTTCTCGTCGTCGTGGTCGTTCACCAGCGCAGGATACGGCGCGGACGGCGTGACGGCCCGCCTCGCGGCGGGCCGTCGTGCGCCCTCGTGCACGGGGTCGCGAGGCGGCTACCGGCGCGCGAACATCCGCGCGCCGATCGCGATCCCGGCCGCCGCGATCACGGCCACCAGCGCGATAACGCCCACCCGCCCGCCGGGGAACCCGCTGCCCGCGGGCGCGGCGCTCTCCGCAGCGTCGGCGGTGCCGTGCGAGGCGTGCGCGTCCGCGGTGTGCCCCGCGGCCGCGTGGTCGTGCCCGGACGAGGCGCCGACGGTCTGTCCCGCCGCCGCCAGCGTGACCGAGCCGCCGGTCGCTCCGCCCTTCACCTCGACCGTCGTCCGCGCGTCGATGGTGGGCGCGTAGGGGAAGTGGTTCGGCGCGGCGAGCTCCACGCGGATCGTGTGCTTGCCGGTGGCCAGGCCGCGGATCACGAGCCCGTCGAGGGTGGAGGGCATGCCGATGACCGTGTCGTCGACCCAGACGTGCAGGTGCCCGGGCAGCGAGCCGGCGGGCGCCGTGCTCTCCCCCTCCTCGACCAGCGTGATCGCGTTGAGGTGGAGCGTGAGCGGCACGTCGGCGCCGGTGACGACTGCGCCGTCCGCGGGCGCGCCGATCCGGATCGTCGCGGCGATCCCGCCGGTGGACACCGTGTTCGGCGGCGCCGCCGCCGGCGAGGAGCCCGCGCCGATGCCGAACTGGAACTCGCCGGAGGTCGTCGCGTTGTCGGAGGTCAGGGCGCTCCACTTCACGGTGTAGACGCCGTCCGGCAGCCCCGGCTTCAGCGACACCGTCAGCAGCGTCTGGTCATCGGCCGGCTGCGCCTTGTCGCCTCGGTCGACCTGCGCGCCCTTCGCGTCCACGACCGTGAGGGTCGAGGCCGAGCGGTCCACGGGCTCCGTGAACCACACCTTCACCATCTGCGGCGCGGCGCCCTTCGCGCCGGCGGCGGGCTCCGAGCGCGCCACCTGAGCGTGCGCCTCCGCGAGGCCGGGCGTGAGCGCCACGGCGACCACCACGGCGGCCACCAGCGCCGCGAGGCGCGCACGCGCACCCCGGGCATGCATCAGTCGAGTCATTCGTTGTTCCTTCGGCGTGTGGTGTGCTCCGCCCGGTTCGCGGGGGGTCGAGGCACGCAGGGATGGCGTCGCGCCCGTGCGGGCGGGACTCAGTCCTGCGGCGGCGGACTCTCGACGGGTGAGAAGACGTCGTGCGCCACCGGGAGCGGCGGCACGTCGGTGCTGACGGAACGCAGCGCCGGTGCGGCGAGCGCGAGGAGCGCGCCCGGCAGCAGTGAGACCGCGATGCCAGCGCCGTCCAGCGCGTCGGAGGGCGTGAAGGTGATGCCGTGGGCGGGCGCGGACGGCGTGTCTGACGTGTCCCACGGGTGCGCGTGGTGTGCCGGCAGCCCGCCGGGCGCGACATGCCCGTGCGCGGGCAGCCAGCCGGCGCCGCCGGGCGCGAAGGCCGTCAGGACGGTGGTCTGCAGCAGCGCGGCCACCGCGAGGAGCGCGAGCACCCGCGGCCACAGCCCATCGCTCGCTCGCCGCCCGTGCATCCCGATCGCCATGCTCCCCATCCTACGGTGGCCGCCCCGGGACGTCGCTATGAACGCGGCACGACGTAGATCGTCGCGTCAACGGGCAGGCCGATGATCACCCGCTGGTCGACGCCGTCCAGCGGCACTTCCACCTCGTACTTGCGGCTCTGGCCGGGACGCCCGCCCGACGCCGTGGTGGGCAGCGTGCCGACCTTCGACACCGCGCCCGTCGCGCGCAGGCCCAGCGAACTGAACGACAACTCCACTCGCTGCCCCACCGCGACGCGTCCGATGTCGCTCTCGTCCACCTCGAGCAGCGCGTGGAGCTGCCCCAGCTCGTGGATCTCGACGACCGGCGTGCCGGCCGTGGCGTACTGCCCCTGGTAGAGGGCCAGCGAGGTGATGCGGCCCCCGCGCGGCGCCGTGACCGGCACCAGCGTCCGGTCGAGCGCGCTCTCCATCCATCCCAGCAGGTCGCCCGCGCTCACCGTCTGCCCCTCGACGGCGCTCAGCGTCACCACCGCGCCGCTGGTGGGGGCGAGGATCTCCACGCTCGGCGCCGCGACGCGCCCGGTGATCGAGACGGTGGGCGGCAGCGAGGAGGTGTACTGGTACGCGACGAACCCGCCGCCGAGCAGCACCGCCACCAGCACCGCGAGGATCAGCAGCCGGGCCGTCCCACTCAGCCCCCGCCGCGTCCGGCGGGGCGCGGCGGGGGCCGCTGTCGGCGTCGTCATCTCGACCTCACTCCCACCCTCGAAGGGCCCGCGCGGCATGAGCGCGTCGAACTGCCACCGCTCCGCGTTCAGCTCGCGCCCCTGGAACGCCAGCAGCGCGAGGAAGCCGACGATCCCCGTCGCGGCCCACAGCACCAGCTGGTGCAGCGGCTCCACCCCGTCCACCAGCACCCCCGACAGGTCGGAGTAGTAGTACGGGCTCAGGTACTTCGCATCCTCGATCGCATCGACGCTGGAGGCGATCGCGACAACGAGGTACGAGACGATCAGCAGCCCGCCCGTGCACGCCGCCGCCGTCGATCGCGAGGGCGCGACCGCGCCGAAGAACAGGCCCGTCGCCAGCAGGAACGCCGCGAACGACGTCTGCAGGAACGTCGCGCGCACCAGGTCCGTGAGCGTCAGCTCCCGCCCCAGGTCGATGAACGGCACGCTCAGCACCCAGCCGACCGAGGTGAGCGCGGCGACCACCAGCGTCGCGACCAGCACCGCGAGCGCCTTCTGCAGGAACATCGCGGACCGGCTGAACGGCAGCGCCGCGAGCCCCTCCATCGTCCCCGACGACTCCTCGCCCGCCAGCACGGCCGTCGAGGCAAAGACGATGAACGCGCCGATGATCAGCGGCGACAGCGAGAAGAACTCCGCGCCGAAGAACGCGCGCGGGTCCGCCAGGTTCGTCCCGCTCACCCCGAACGCCTCGAGGATCGCCTCCGGGTACTCGATGTCGCCGAGCGAGTCCGCGACCGACGGGTAGAGGAACACGTCCAGCGCCGCCCACAGCGCCAGGCCGAGGCCGTACGCGATCACCTGGATCCGCAGGCGGTAGAGCATCTGCGTCAGCAGCACCGTCATGCGCCGCCCCCCGCCGCCTCCGGTGCGTCCGTGTAGAGCGACAGGAAGAAGTCCTCCAGCGTCGGCTCCCGCGCGTCGATATCGAGGACGGTGAACTGCGCGAGGCGCTTCACGAGCGCGTCGAAGCCATTGCGCACCTCGAAGACCACGCGGCCTGCCTCGACCCGCGCGAAGCGCGCGCCGTCCAGCCCCTCGAACGCGCTCGCCGGCGGCGGTGGCCCGTCGAAGCGCACGCTCACGGTGCGCGCCGCGATCCGCCGCTGCTCCGCCAGGTCGAACGCTCCGACCAGCCGCCCGGCGCGCAGCACCGCCACGTGGTCGCAGACGCGTTCCACCTCGGTCAGGATGTGCGAGGAGAAGAAGACCGTGCGCCCCTCCGCCGCGACCTCCCGCACGATGTCGAGGACGACGTCCTGCATCAGCGGGTCGAGCCCGGACGTCGGCTCGTCGAGGATGACGACCTCCGGCCGCGCGAGCAGCGCGGCGACCAGCCCGACCTTCTGCTGATTGCCGCGCGACAGCGTGCGGATCGCGCGGTCCGGGTTCAGGTCCAGCCGCGCGATCAGGTCCTCCTGCAGCGCGGCATCCCGCGGCACGCCGCGCGCGCGGGCGACAAAGTCGAACAGGTCGTCGCCGGTCATGTAGGAGTAGTACGCGGAGCTGGAGGGCAGGTAGCCCACGTGCGAGCGCGCCACGACGCCGTCGTCCTGGCAGTCGAAGCCCAGGATGCGCGCGGCGCCCTCGGTGGGGCGGATCATGTCCAGCAGGATGCGGATCAGCGTCGTCTTGCCGGCGCCGTTCTGCCCCAGCAGCCCGTACACCGTCCCCGCCGGCACGGCGAGGTCCACGTCCGCCAGCGCGCGCACCCCGCCGCGGTACTGCTTTCCGAGTCGGGCCGTCTCGATCGCCGGTGCGGAGGTCGGGGCGTAGGTCTGGGCGGAGGTCATGGAGGTGGCCCTCCTCCCGCTGCGATGCGGGGTGGACACCTCTCCAGTATAGGAACGCCTCCCGCCCGGCCCAGCACGCGGCCGGGGGCGAACGTCCCTACTTCGTCAGGCGATCGACCTCCGCCATCTCCTCGGGCGTGAGCCGCCAGCCCTGCGCGGCGGCGGCGTTCGCCGTCACCTGCTCCGGCCGCGTCGCCCCGGCGATGATCGAGCCGACGTAGTCGAGCGACGCGAGCCACGAGAACGCGAGCTCGAGGATGGTGTGGCCGCGCTCCTGTGCGAAGCGCTCCAGCGCCTCCACGCGGTCGAAGTTCGCGTCCGAGAGCGTGTAGCCGCTGATCGCGTCGGAGCCCTTCGCCAGGCGGCCGGCCTCCGCGCCGCCGCCTCGGCGGTACTTGCCGGTCAGCAGGCCGCTGGCCAGCGGGTAGAACGGCAGCAGTCCCAGGCCGAAGCGCTGCGCGGCGGGGATCACCTCCGCCTCCAGGCTGCGGTTGATCATGTTGTACTCGCTCTGGATCGACAGCAGCGGCACGAGCCCGTTCACCCGTGCCGCCCACTGCGCGTCCGCGATGCGCCAGCCCTCGTAGTTCGACACGCCGACGTAGCGCACCTTGCCGGAGGTGACCAGGTCGTCCAGCGCGCGCAGCGTCTCCTCGATCGGCGTCTCCGGGTCGGGGCGGTGCATCTGGTAGAGGTCGATGTAGTCCGTGTCCAGGCGGCGCAGCGACGCCTCCACGGCCTGCATGATGTAGCGGCGTGACCCGCCGGCCTGCATCGGCCCGTCGCCCATCGGGATGCCGAACTTCGTCGCGATCACCGCGTCCGCGCGGCGGCCCTTCAGCGCCCGGCCCAGGTACTCCTCCGACGGCCCGCGCCCGCCGTACACGTCCGCCGTGTCGAAGAAGTTGATGCCGTTCGCCAGGCACTCGCTCACGACCGCCTCGGCCCGCTCGGCGTCGATGCCGGCGTCCAGACGGCGGCCGAAGTTGTTGGTGCCCAGCCCCACCACGGAGACCATCAGGCCCGAATTGCCGAGATTGCGGTACTCCACGATGACTCCCTCGCGCTGCGCGGCTGCGTCCGTGCGCCCTCGACCTCGCGGGCGCGCGTTGCCGAGTATAGCGAGGCGTCCCGCCTCCGCTCGCCGCCGTGCGCCGGGCGGCGTAGGCTCCGCGCGTAGCCGCGAGGAGTCCACGATGTCCACGTTCCTCACCGCCGAGCAGGAGACGCTCGCCACGGAGATCGCCGAGCTCCTGATCGCGCGCGGCGAGACGGTCGGCGTGTCGGAGGGCACCACCGGGGGCCTCGTCTCCGCCGCGCTGCTCTGGGTCGCCGGCGCCTCCCGCTACTACCGCGGCGGCGGCGTGCTTTACACGCTCCCCTCCCGCGTGGCACTGGGCGGCGTGCCCGCGGAGTCCTACGCCGACTACCGCGGCACCACGCCCGAGCTGCTCGCCGAGCTGACCGAGTCGGTCCGTGCGCGCCTCGACGCGACGTGGTGCATCGGTGAGTCGGGGCTCGCCGGGCCCACCGGCAGCCGCTACGGCGCCCCGGCCGGCCGCACGACGGTCGCGGTCGCGGGCCCCGTCACTCGCGCCGAGATCATCGAGACCGGCGTCACGGACCGCGCCGAGAACATGGTGCGCTTCACCACGATCGCGCTGGCGTACCTGCGCGACGCGATCCGCGAGGCGCCCGCGAAGGGCTAGCGATGCCGGACAAGAACTCCCGCCTCGTCTACTCCACGGACGGCACGGACGGCGGCCGCATCAAGCCGCCCGCAGAGCCTCGACGCCCACGCCCCGCGCCGAAGGCGGCGGCGCGGCCGTCCGGGCCGTCCGACCCGGACGACGGCTTCGTGCGCATCCGCCGCGAGAAAGGCGGCCGAGGCGGCAAGACCGTCACGACCGTCACCGGCCTCCCCGGCAGCGAGGCGGACTTGGACGCGATGGTGAAGACGCTGAAGCAGCTCTGCGGCGCCGGCGGCACCCGCGAGGGCCGCGCCGTCGTCATCCAGGGCGACCACCGCGACCGCATCCAGGCGCGCCTCGAGGCGCTCGGCCACCGGGTGAAGCTCGCCGGCGGGTAGGGCGCGTCACCCCACCGTGGGGTAGAGTGCGGCCCGACACCCAGCACCCGCACGAGGAGTACCGGCATGGCGACGAACCCTGATCTGAACGGCAAGGTGGCGATCGTCACCGGCGCCAGCCGCGGCATCGGCGCGGACGTCGCCCGCGTCCTCGCGCGCGAGGGCATGACCGTGGTCTGCGCGGCGCGCACTGAAAACGAGGGCGAGTCGCGCATCCCCGGCACCCTGAGCGACGTCGTCGCCTCGATCGGGGAGTCCGGCGGCAAGGCCGTCGCGCGCCGCGCCGACATGTCGAAGGAAGACGACGTGCACGCCCTCTGGGAGTGGTCCGTCGCCGAGTTCGGCCACGTCGACGCCGTGATCAACAACGCCGGTATCTCGCCCAACGGCACCATCGAGAAGATGAACTGGCGTCACTTCCACCTGGCGTTCCAGATCAACGTCGCCACGCCCGCGCTGCTCTCGCGCCTCGCCGCGACGCACATGCGCGAGATCGGTGGCGGCGCGATCATCAACGTCTCCTCCGGCGCCAGCCGCGGTCCCGGCGCCGGCCCGTACACCGAGGTGGTCCAGAACCGCACGATCTACGGGCTGACGAAGGCCGCGCTGGAGCGCATGACGCAGGGCATGGCCGCGGAGCTCTGGCCGGACAACATCTCCGTGAACGCGATCATGCCCAGCACGCAGATCTGGGTGGGCGGCACGATCTACGTCGCGCAGCAGCGCGACCCGGAGGGCTTCGACGCGCTCGACCTGACCGGGAAGCGCAAGGACGGCACGATCATGGGCGACGCTGCCGCGGCGATCATCCGCGCCGACCACCAGGTCTACACGGGCCAGGTGAAGAACGACGAGCAGACGCTGACCGCGATCCTCGGCACCAGCGACTTCAGCAAGTACCCGCGCTACTAGCGCGCACACTGACGAGCGCACGAGGCGGCCCCGGGCGACCGGGGCCGCTGCGCATCCGCCCTACTCGACCACGGGCAGGGACTCGCCGCCCGCGCGCCACTTCGCCATGCGCCCCACGTACTCCAGGTGCGCGCGGCGGGCGCGGATGAACAGCACCGCGAACGCACCCACCGCGATCCACGCCACCGTGCCGCCGACCGACATGGAGGTGAACCGCACGGTGTCCGAGACCGGCAGCAGCGGCACCACGCCGCGCAGCAGCATCGCCGTCAGCAGCGCGGCGGCGAACAGCGGGCCCCGGCGCGGGCTGGGCTGACGGATCAGCCGCTCGCTGGCGAACTCCGGCAGGATCAGCTGCGCCATCCCGACGATGCCGAGCGTGACGACGCCGAGCGCGAAGACGTGGCGGGTGGCATCGACCACGCGGACGCTCACCGCGCGGTCCGCGATCAGCGCGCCGCCGCCGTTGGTGAGCAGCAACACGCCCACCAGCGTCAGCGAGAGCAGCGCGCCGCGCAGCGCCCACGCCAGCGGCAGCGAGGCGGCCGCGAAGCGCGTCTCGCGCCGCCAGAACCCGAACGCGCTGACCAGCACGAGCACGCCCGCGCCGAGCCCCGCCTGCCCCAGCGCAGCGACGCGCGCCTCGTCCAGCAGGCTCCCCGCCGCCCACAGCACGAGCCCCAGCTGGAGCAGCAGCGCGGCGCCCCGCCCGAGGGCGAGCGACGGCGTCGGCATGCCGAAGAGCGTCGGGAAGGAGCGCAACCCCACGCCGCTGAAGACGCCCAGCACGAACCCGAAGAGCTGCATCGAGAGGAGCACGCCGTTGTAGTCGGAGCGCAGCAGGCGCTCCCCGCTCGCCGCCATCCCCACGAGCCAGCCGAGGCCGAGCGCCGCCTGCGCGGCCAGCCAGAACGCCCCGGCGACGATCAGCATCGCGTGCGGCTCACCTCGCCGGACGCCGCCGCCCATGATCTCGGTCACGATCCGCACGAAGAGCAGCGCCCCGACCAGCTCCAGCGCCCCGCCGACGCCGAGGACCACGCCACCGGCGGGCGTGTACGGCACGAGCGGCTGCCCGATCGCGCGCGCGAGCACCCCGCCGCCCAGGCACCAGAGCACCGCAGTGACCTCGCCGGAGCGGGGGAGCGTGCCGTTGCCGAAGCGCGGGATGAGCTTCGCCGCGACGCCGACGACGAAGAGCCCGGCGAAGCCGAGCACCTGCAGGTGCCCGTGGAGCTGCGCGTGCACCGCCCACGAGACGGAGATGCCCGCGATCAGCGCCTCCAGCGACAGCGTGACGGCGAGCGAGAACCCGCCGAGGACGGCGAACGCGAGCGCGGCGTACACGAACGGGACGTGGACATCGGCGACACGGTCGCGGCCCGGGCGCGGCGGAGTGGCGGGAGCGTGGGACACGGGTGGCCTCCCCTCCCGTCCAGCATGCGCCGCCCGGCCGCGAAGGGCACCCCGGGCGCCTCGCCCCCCCTCCGCGCTTGTCCGTCGAGGCGCGCGCGTGCTACATGCAGTCGGCTGCGACGCCGAGGGCGCCGGGCGCGGGCGTGTATGCTCGTGCGCGACCTGCCCCGGCCACCCGCGTGCCGTGCTCCAGAGGGGACGCACGCGCCGTGCGGGGGACATCGTGGGCGAGTCGTCTTCCGGCGCCATACCCGGGGAGGTAGTGCTGTTGTCTAAGGTGTTCGATGGTCTGACCGTCATCGAACTTGCCGACCGGCGGAATCAGATGGTCGGCAAGATCATGTCTGATGCCGGTGCGCGAGTGATCCAGATCGAGCCGACTCGGGGGAGCCCGGGCCGGTTCGTGGGCCCCTTCGTCAAGGACGTCGAGGACCCGAACATGAGCCTCGACTACTGGTGGTACAACACCGGCAAGGAGAGCGTGTGCATCGACATCACGCGCCTGCCGGGCCGCCAGATGCTGGCCCGCCTGCTGCAGTCGGCGGACGTCTTCGTGGAGAGCACGCAGCCGGGCACGCTGGCTGAGTACGGCCTCGACTACGCCACCGTCTCGGCGACGAACCCGAAGATCGTCTACGCGTCGCTGACCGACTTCGGCCAGAGCGGCCCGTGGGTCGGGCTGGCGATGAACGACCCGGCGCACCTCGCCCTCGGCGGGCAGATGGGCGTCGGCGGGTACTCGGACCCGAAGGAGACGCCGATCGGCGGGCAGGGGCGGCAGGCGTACAACGCCGCGTCCGTGATGATGGCCCACACGATCACCGTCGCGCTGTTCGAGCGCATGACCAGCGGCATGGGCCAGTACGCAGACGTGGCGATCCACGACTGCTGCGCCATCTGCACGGAGCGCCCGGTCTCTTACTGGCTCTGGTACAACCAGCCGTCCGTCCGCCAGACCGGCCAGCACGCGGGCCCCAGCTACGGCCCGCCGATCCAGGTGCAGGCCGCGGACGGTCGCCACATGAACGCCCGCTTCAACTTCCCGCCGAACGTCTGGCCGAAGATGCTCGAGTGGATGAAGGAGCTCGGCGTCGCCGGTGAGCTCACCGACGAGAAGTACAACGACGGCCCCACCCGCGCCGCCGCGGCCGCCGTCGGCGGTCCCGTGGACGTGGCGATGAAGGCGCTGCTGGCGAAGGTGCCGGCGCAGGAGGCGTTCGAGAAGGCGCAGTCCTTCGGCCTCACCTGGGGCGTGATCCGCTCGCCCGAGGAGAACCTGGAGATCAGCCACTTCGCGGAGCGCGGCTTCTGGCGCGACATCCAGCACGAGGAGATCGGCAAGGCCGTCCCCTACCCGCGCGGCTTCTACAAGAGCGACGGGCTGGACGTCTCTCCGGACGGGCGCGCCCCGCACCTGGGCGAGCACACCCGCGCCGTCCTCACCAACGACCTCGGCATCGACGCGGGCGAGGTGGACCTGCTCGCCCAGACGGGAGTGGTGCGATGAGCAAGCCGAACCTGCCCCAGGGCCCGCTCAGCGGCGTCCGCATCATCGACTTCACGTGGAAGGCCGTCGGCCCGTGGAGCTCGCGCATGCTCACGCCCTACGGCGCGGAGGTCATCCACATCGAGCCCCCGCACGAGCCGGACGACCACCGCTGGGACATCCGTCCCGCCGTGGGCCGCAACTTCGAGGGGCAGATCACCCACAACGACCACCACTTCGGGAACGGCAAGGACTACTACTCCGCGCCGTACTGGAACCAGTTGCACAACGGCAAGCTGGGCGTGAGCCTGAACGCGCGCAACCCGCGCGGCAAGGAGCTCCTGGAGGAGCTGATCAAGCAGAGCGACGCCGTGGTGGAGAACTTCAGCGCGCGCGTCCTGGGCAACTGGGGACTGGGCTGGGAGCGGCTGCATGAGCTGAACCCGAAGCTCGTCTACCTCAGCACCTCCGGCTTCGGCCACGAGGGCTCCCTGAGCCACTTCCGCACCTACGGCCCGATCGTGCAGGCGGAGAGCGGCCTGACGTTCACCTCCGGCCTGCCGGGTCGTGAGCCGGCCGGGTGGGGCTACTCCCACATGGACATCGCCGGCGGCTGGATCGGCGGGCTGGGCCTGATCATGGCGCTGATGCAGGCGAAGAAGACCGGCGTCGGCACCTACGTGGACTACGCGGTCACGGAGAGCGCGATGACGCTCCTCGGCCCGTACTTCCTCGACTACCACGTCAACGGCCGGCCGACGCGCCGTCCGGGCTTCCCGCCCGGCAACCACAGCGAGTGGCCGGCGGTCGCGCCCCACAACACCTACCGCTGCGCCGGCATCGACCGGCAGGGCCAGGACTGGTGGGTGTTCATCGCCTGCGAGACGCAGGAGCAGTTCGAGGCCTTCGCCAACGCGATCGGCAAGCCGGAGCTCCTCTCCGACCCGAAGTTCGCGACGATGGAGGCCCGCAAGGCGAACGAGGCGGAGCTCGACGAGATCGTCTCGACGTGGACGGCGCCCCGCCGCCGCTACGAGATCCAGGCGAAGCTCCAGGCCGTCGGCGTCATCGCGGTCGCGGTCCAGGGGCCGGAGGACCGGGTGGACTACGACCCGCAGCTCCGCCACCGCGACGTGTACCCGATGATCCAGAACCCCGAGGTCGGGGAGTTCGAGTTCGAGGGCTTCGTCCCCAAGCTCTCGCGCACGCCCCCCGACAACTCGCTCCGCGCCCCGCACGTCCGCGAGCACGAGGACTACGTGTTCGGCGACCTGCTGGGCCTCTCCGAGAGCGAGCGCGACTCGCTCCGGGCGGAAGGGATCATCTAGCCGGGAACCGCCGCGGACACGCGTCAGCCCAGGGGAGAGGCCCGGCGGAGACGTCGGGCCTCTCTTTATGTCCGGATTGTGGGCAGATTGTCCCCCTTTTCGGGTCGCACCCCATCGTCGGCGGAAACGTAATCGGGTACTGTCTACCGTGCTGCAGATCGCGGGGCGGACGTTACGAACGCGTTGCCTCGGTCGCCCCGGCTGGCCCGGGGGCCGCAGTTGTCCGCCCACCACGGTGGGCGCATTCCGGGACGGAACCTGATGACCTTCCGCATGGCGGCCCCTGCCCTGGTCACCCTCCTCGCCCTCGCCTGCGGCCTCGCCGCGATCGAGGCGGCCCACGCGGGCGAATGGGAGATGGCCCTCCGATTCATCATGGCCGCCGCGGTTGCGGACGCCATGGACGGGACGATCGCCCGCCTGCTCCACGCGAGCAGCAACATGGGCAAAGAGCTCGACTCCCTGTCCGACCTCGTGACCTTCGGCGCCGCCCCCGCGTTCATCTTCGCCAGCCGCTACGCCGAGGCGCCGACCGAGGTGATCTTCGGCGGCATGGTGCTCTTCGTCGCGGCGGGCGCGTACCGCCTGGCGCGCTACAACGGCCAGGTCTCCCGCGGCGACACCTTCTGCGGCATGCCGATCACGGCCGCCGGGCTGCTGCTCGCCGCCGCCGTCGCCGGCCCCGTCAGCCTCACCCACGTGGAGGCGACCGCCACGGCGATCGTGCTCTCCGCGCTGATGGTCAGCCGTGTCCCGTTCCCCATGCTGAAGTTCGGCTGGGGCCTCCTGCTCCCGGCGCTGGGCGTGGCGCTGATCCCGATCGCGCTCGTCAATTCCATCGAATGGCTGGCGGTGCTCGCGATCATCGCGCTCGCCGTGTACGTGGTGATGGGCGTCGCGGGCGCTCTCTCGGACCGTGTCGCCGACGCGGTGCCCGAGGAGGTCCGCGAGGACGCCCCGGCCCACACGTAGCCGGGCGCACCTCGCTTCTATGTGGGAGTTCATCCGCGCCTTCATCCGCAACCGCCAGACCATTGGCGCGGTGGCCCCCACCAGCGCGGGCGTGGGCCGGAACATGGCGCGCCTGGGCGGCATCGCCCACGCGAAGAAGGTCGTCGAGTTCGGCCCCGGCACCGGCGCGATCACCGCGCAGCTCCTCGCCGCGCTCCCCGCTGACGGCCAGCTCTGGGCGTTCGAGATCTACGAGCCGTTCCTGGAGAAGCTCCGCGAGTCGTTCCACGACCCGCGCCTCACCCTGCTCGGACAGTCCGCCGAGCAGGTGCGCGCGCTCCGCGCCGCCGAGGCGCCCGAGGGCTTCGACGCGATCATCTGCTCGATCCCGTTCAGCCTGCTGCCGCCGCCGGTGACCAGCGAGATCCTAGCCGCCGCCGCCGCCTCGCTGCGCCCGGGCGGCATCTTCGTCTCGCTCCAGTACCACCCGACCTACCTGCCGCCGATCCTCCGCCAGCACTTCCACGCGGTGCGCCGCAACTGGTTCCCGTGGAACGTGCCCCCCACGTTCCTCTTCACCGCCATCGAGCCGCGGAGCGCCTCCTGAGCGACCGGCGCTGGCAGGACGACCCGCGCTGGCGACCGCTGTCCGAGGGCGGCGCGATGCTGCTGCCCCTCGTGGCCGCCGGCGCCGCCGCCGCGCGCCTCGCCCCCGTGCTCGCGCCCGTGCCGCTGGTGCTGGGCGCCGGCATCGCGCTGTTCTTCCGCGACCCGGAGCGCGCGGTCACACCGCGCCCGGATGCGGCGCTGTCCCCGGCCGACGGGCGCGTGCTGCGCGTCTCCGTGGAGCCGGACGAGTACTGGCAGCAGGACATGACGGAGGTCGCGATCTTCCTCGGCCTGCAGGACGTGCACGTCCAGCGCATCCCGCTCGCCGGTCAGGTGGTGGCGCAGCGGCGCAAGGCCGGCGGCTACAAGCCCGCGATGACCGAGGCCGCAACCCACGGCAACAACCAGCTCGCCACGTACCTCCGGACCGAGGTCGGGCCGTGCACGGTGACGCAGATCAGCGGGCTGGTGGCGCGGCGCATCGTGACGTGGGCCGGCGTCGGGGACCAGGTGGCGCAGGGCGACCGGCTGGGCATGATCAAGTTCGGGTCGCAGGTGACGCTGCGCCTGCCCACCTCGGCGCGCGTGCGCGTGGCCGCCGGCGACCGTGTCACCGGCGGCATCACCGTGATCGCGGAGTTCTAGCGGGCTACCGCCCGACGAAGAACGGCGGGCGCTTCTCCGCGAACGCGCGACGCCCCTCCCACGCATCCTCGGACGTCCGCACCAGGTTCTGCGCCGTCCACTCGTACTCGATCTGCTGCTGCAGGGTGGCGCCCCACGAGTGCTGCACCTCGCGCTTCGCCCACATCAGCGACAGCGGCGGCCCGGCGACCAGCTGCCGTGCCACCTCCAGCGCGTGCGCGTCCGGGTCCTCCACGAGCGCGTTGCCAAGGCCGATCGAGACGGCCTCCTCCGCGAGCACGTCGCGGCTGGTGTAGAGCAGCTCCAGCGCCTTCGCGTGCCCCACGAGCCGCGGGAGGAAGTACGTCAGCCCGCAGTCCGGCCCCAGCGCCCGACGGGCGAACACCGTGATGAAGCGCGCGCTGGGCCCGAGGAAGCGCAGGTCGAACGAGGCGGCGAACGCGAACCCCGCACCGGCGCACACGCCGTTGATCGAGGCGATCGTCGGCTTGTCGATCTTCGGCATCGCGAGGCCCATCGCAGAGATGCCCATCGTGTCCGTGGGCGTCGCCTCCGGGCGCACCTCGGGCGCGGTCGGGTCGCGGTCGACGATGTCCGCGCCGGAGGAGAAGCCGCGCCCCGTGTGCGTGCAGAGCACCACGCGGACGTCCGGGTCGTTCTGGAAGCGGCGCCCCACCTCCACGATCTCCCAGAACGTCTGCGTGCGCAGCGCGTTCAGGCGTTCCGGACGCGTGATCTGGAAGCGGCCGATGCCGTCCGCCACCTCAACCTGCAGGTCTTCGAAGTCGCTGTAGTCCATCCTGCCCCCCTCGGCGCTCTCGCCGCACAGCATCCTCGCCCGGCCGGGCAGGCGTAAAGCCTGTGCGAATCCGCACACGATTCCCTACACCGCTGTGCTATAACCCGTGTGGCTCACGGATGGCATGCCCCATCCGCGACGACGAACACGAGTGACGAATCCCCGGAAGGCGTGTCCATGACCATTGCCGGCGAGCTGGCGACGTTCCTCACGAAGACGCAGATCAGCGATCTGCCCCCCGTCGCCCTCGAACGTGCGCAGATGAGCATCGCGAGCACCATTGCGAGTGCCGCGATGGGTCAGGACATCGAGTCGTCGAGGATCATCCGCGACCTGGCGAAGGAGCACGGCGGCGCTGCTGAGGCGACCGTCTGGTTCGACGGCGCGCAGCTCCCGGCGATCGACGCCGCGCACGCGAACGCCCTCGCAAGCGACGCCGCGGCGTCCGACGACAGCGACATGCGCCAGATCGCGCACATCGGCACCATCGTCAGCGCGACCTCGATCGCCATGGCGGAGCGCCTGGGGCGGTCGGGCGCGGACGTCCTCCGCGCGATGGTGCTCGGATACGAGGCGGCCGGCCGCATCGACGAGTCGCTGACGCCGGGCCGCATGCAGCACGGCTTCCACGGCTCCGTCTCCACGGTCTTCGGCGGCACCGTGGCCACCGGCACGCTGCTCGGCCTGGATGCGGCGCAGATGGAGCAGGCGATCGCGATCGCCGCGACCTCCATCGGCGGCATCGCGATCGCGGCGAACACCTCGTGGGCGCGCGAGTACCACGCGGGCCAGTCCGCGCAGGCGGGCATGCAGGCCGCCCTCGCCGCGCAGAAGGGCTTCATCGCCGAGGCGACCGTGCTGGAGGCGCCGCGCGGCTTCCTCGACGCGATGGGCGGCATCGAGCGCGAGGTCATCACGCAGGACCTGGGCAAGGAGTGGGACATCGCCACCGACATGGCGATCAAGCTCGTGCCCGGCGGCCACCCGTTCCACGCCGTCGCGGAGGCCGCGGCCAACGCGGCGATCGAGGGCAACGTGGACCCGAGCCAGGTCGCCTCGATCGTGATCTCCGGCGCGCAGTTCCGCGACTGGCACGGGCCCACGCACCCGCGCGACCTGATCGGCGCGGCGCACAGCGTTGTCTACTTCGTCGCCTCGGCGATCGCGGACCGCGGCTTCGGCTGGCAGCACGCGACCGAGGAGAAGATGAACGACCCGGTGATCAACGCGCTGGCGGACAAGATCACCATGGACCCCAACCCCACCCCGCTCCCGGACCGCTTCACGCACCGCCACGGCGGCACCGTGATCATCACCATGAACAACGGCCAGGTGTTCAGGAACACCTGCACCGCACCCCGGGGCTCCGGCCCGCGCGGCGTGGAGTGGGCGGACGTGGACGCGAAGTACCGCCGCCTCGTCCCGCTCTCCGGCCTGTCCGCGGACCGGCTGGAGGCCAGCCTGCAGGTGGTGCATGACTTCGCCTCGGTGAAGTCGATGTCGGAGCTCACGGGCCTGCTGCGGGCGTAATCCGCGGCCCCGGCCCGTTATCTCGGAACAGCGCCGTCCCGGAGGGGGCCGGCCAGGGACCGGAGGGATCTCGAATGGAAGAGTCTCGTTACTGGAACAGGCTGTCCCGGCGCCAGGTGCTGCGCGGAAGCGCGGTGGTTGGCCTGGGCACCGTGGGGGCGGCACTGATCGGCTGCTCCTCGGGCGGCGCGCCGAAGGACGGCGGGGGGACCACCGCGCCCGCCGCATCCGGGGGCAGCGGCCCGGCCACGGCCGCAGCGAACCCCGGCACGCCGAAGAAGGGCGGCACGTTCGTGGTGCCCAGCACCTCGAACTTCCTCGGCACCACCGACCTGGACCCGCACACCGCGGCGAACACGCCGGTCATGTCGATCTGGCAGAGCATCTCGCGCGGGCTGATGCAGATCGACCCGAAGACGAACAGCCCGGAGCCGGACTTCGCGAAGTCGCTGGAGCAGCCGGACCCGCTGACCATCAACTTCACGATCAACAACGCCACCTGGGAGAACAAGGCCCCGGTGAACGGCCGGAAGGTCACCGCGGAGGACGTGAAGTTCTCCCTGGACCGCATCCGCTCGAAGGCGCCCGGGTTCACCCGCGGCAGCACCATCGCCGCCCTCGACACGATCGAGGTGGTGGACGACACGCACCTGAAGCTGAAGCTGAAGAAGCCGTCCGTGGGCTTCCTCTACGGCCTCTCGTTCGGCCTCAACGTCATCGTGGCGCCGGAGGTCGTGAAGCAGTTCGGCGACCTGAAGAAGCGCGACGCGGCGATCGGCTTCGGCCCGTTCGTGGTCGAGTCGTTCGAGCCGAACGTGCAGGCGACGATCGCCCGCCGCCCCGACTCCTGGATGGGCGACCGCCCGTACGTGGACAAGGTGAAGTACGTCAACATGCTGGACACCGCGGCGCAGGTCGCGGCGTACCGCTCCGGCCAGATCTCCACGATCACGGTGCCGCCGGACCAGGTCCAGCAGTTCACGCGTGACCTGAAGAACCACACGTTCCAGTCCCGCGGCGGCGTCTCGCGCGGCTCCTTCACGCTGCGCATGGACGACAAGGTGCCGTGGGGCAAGGACGTCCGCGTCCGCCGCGCCCTGAGCATGGCGATCGACCGCTACGAGGCGGTGGAAGTGATCTACTCCGGCCGCGGCAAGCCCGTCGCCACGATCCCGTGGGTCTTCGAGGGCTTCACCACGCCGCCGGAGATGTACGCGAACTACGAGGGCTACAAGAAGGACAAGGCCGCCGAGCGCGCGGAGGCGACCAAGCTCCTCCAGGCCGCCGGCCAGGAGAAGCTGTCGTTCGACATCCTCTCCTCGTCCACGAACCCCACGCCGCACAAGGCGGCCGCGGAGTTCGTGCAGGACCAGCTGAAGAAGATCGGCGTGACGGTGAAGCTCGACCTGATCGAGTTCACCTCCTACAAGAAGCGCGTCGACGACGGCAACTGGACGACGACGACGGACGGCTACACGTCCGGCTTCAACCCGGACGAGCACCTGCGTGCGTACGCCTACACGAAGGGCAGCCGCAACTACGGCGGCTACTCCAACAAGGAGTACGACGCGCTGGTGGACAAGGCCGACCAGGAGTTCGACCCGAAGAAGCGGGGCGAGATCATGATGCAGGCCCAGAAGCTGAGCATCTCCGAGGCGGACCACGTCTGGCTCGGCTGCTCCGAGAACGTGTGCGCCACTCAGCCGAACGTGAAGGGCTACATCCCCACCGGCGAGTACCCGCAGACGTACCGCTGGGACCGCCTCTGGCTGGACGGCTAGCCCGGCCCCACGCGTGACACGCGGCGTCGAGGTCGCCGGGCTTCCGGCGGCCTCGACGTTCGCCCGTCGCGCCACCACCCGTCGAATGCAGCGAAACGGGGCGTGATGTCCAGGTATGTGATGCGGCGCGTGCTCCTCACGCTCCCCACGATCTTCATCGTGAGCGCGATGGTGTTCCTGATCGTCCGGGTGATGCCCGGCGACGTGACGAACCTCCTGCTGCAGGACGTCCGGTACTCGCAGCAGGACGCCGCCCTGCTGCGCGAGCGCCTCGGCATCGACCGACCGGTGGTCGTGCAGTACGCGGACTGGATGGGCAGCCTGCTGCGGGGCGACCTGGGCCGCTCGCTGGTCAACCAGGACCCGATCTCAGAGAAGGTCCGGCAGGCGCTCCCGGTGACGATGGAGCTGACCGTCTTCGCCCTGTCGTTCACCATGCTCTTCGCCATCCCCATCGGCACGCTGGTCGCCGTGAAACAGGACCGCTGGCCTGACTACGTCGTCCGAGGCGGCGCGGTGCTCGGCGCCTCGCTCCCGGCGTTCTGGATCGCGACGGTCGTGCTGGTGATCGCCGGCCGCTACTTCGCCTGGGCGCCGAACTTCGAGCACCAGGGGCTGTTCGAGAACCCCGTCGGCAACGTGATCCAGTTCCTGCTCCCCGCGTTCATCCTCGGCATCGCGACCTCCGCGAGCATGCTCCGCCTGACGCGCGGCATGCTGCTGGAGGTGCTCCGCCAGGACTACATCCGCACCGCGTACGCGAAGGGCCTGCGCCAGCGCACCGTGGTGGTCCGCCACGCGCTCCGCAACGCCATGCTGCCGGTGGTGACGGTAGTCGGCCTCCACCTCACGAACCTGCTCAGCGGCACGCTGACGATCGAGATCATCTTCGGCCTGCCCGGCATCGGCCGCGTGATGATCGAGGCGATCAACACCCGTGACTATCCGACGATCCAGACGATCAACCTGCTGGTGGCGACCTCCGTGGTCTTCATCAACCTCGCGATCGACCTGACCTACGGGTACCTCGACCCGCGGACGAAGGTGGCGTAGCCATGGCACAGGAATCCGCGCTCGCCGAGTCCCTGGACCTGGACGTCGCGCCGAAGACCGGCGGCGTCGTCTCCTCGATCCTGTCGTTCGCCCGCAAGAAGCCGCTGGGTGCGATCGGCGGCGTCGTCATCCTCTTCCTGGTGTTCACGGCGCTCTTCCCGAGCGTCTTCACCAGCCAGGACCCGCTGGCATTCAGCGGGCTGGAGCGACTGAAGGCGCCATCCGCCGACCACCTGCTGGGCACGGACCAGTTCGGGCGTGACCAGTTGAGCCGCCTTGTGCACGGCGCGCGCACCTCCGTCTCCGTGTCGTTCGGGGCGATCACGATCAGCGTGCTCCTCGCGACGCTGATCGGGACGGTGTCCGGCTACTTCGGGGGCTGGGTGGACGCCGTGGTGCAGCGCTTCGTGGACGCGGCGATCGCGTTCCCGAACCTGATCGTGCTCATCACCCTCGTCGCGGTGCTGGGCGCCGGGCTGTACCAGATCGTGCTCGCGCTCGGCATCGTCAGTTGCTTCGGCACCTCGAGGATCGTGCGCTCCGCCGTCATCGGCACGATGGCGAACCCGTACATCGAGGCGGCGCGCGTGCTGGGCGCGCACCCGGTGCGGATCATGGTGCGGCACATCCTGCCGAACGTGGCGCCGGTCGTGATCATCAGCGCCACCGTCAGCATGGGCGGCCTGGTGCTCGCGGAGTCCGGGCTGTCGTTCCTCGGCTTCGGCGTCCCGCCCCCCACGCCCTCGTGGGGCTCCATGCTCAGCGTGGACGGCCGCGCCTACATGGAGCGCGCGCCGTGGCTGGCGATCGTCCCCGGCATCGCGATCGGCTCGATCGTCTTCGCGTTCAACATGCTCGGCGACGCGCTCCGCGACACGCTGGACCCGCGCCTGCGCGGCACGAGGTAGCACCGCGGCCCCACGCATCCGCACACACAGGACGGCCCCGCTCGCGCGGGGCCGTCCTCGTCTGTCCTCGTACGTGCCGCCCAGCGCGCGGCGGCTAGTCCCAAACGCGCTCCGGCATCGGCAGCCCGGCGAACACCTCCGGGTCGAGCGGGCGGTCGACGGGGATGCCGAGCTGGTCCATGAACATCATCACCTGCCGCGTGTGCTGGCCCGTGTGCCACGTCTCGCGCTCCAGGTACTCCAGCAGCGTCTGGATGCCCTGGTAGCTCTCCACGACGCGGTCGAGGGGATCGTGGACGCCGATCTCCTCCCACCACGTCCGCAGCAGCACGCGTGTCTCGTCACCCACGGCGGCCACCTGCTCGCTGGTCGTGACATCGTCCGGCTTGCGCTCGTTGCCCTCGCGCTCGTCGTAGACGCGCAGGAACGTCCGGCCGATGGTGACGATGTGGTAGCAGAGGCCGAGCAGCGAGCGGTCGCGGTCCGGCGACTTCACGCTGAGGCTCTCCTGCGGGATCTGCCGGATGAAGCGGCAGGCCCCCTCCAGGATCGCGTCCCACTTCGCCATCAGGACGTCCGGGGGCAGGATCACCGGCGGCTCGTACGCGAACCCGACGAGGTCCGCGATCGCCTTCAGGTCACCGCCGGAGACGATGCGGTCGCCCAGCGCCACGGCGGGCACCGTGTCGAAGCCGTGGGCGCGCAGGCGCGCCTGCCCCTCCGCGTTGCCGACCACGTTGATGGGCTCGAAGTTGACCTGGTGGTTCGAAAGAAACTCCTTCGCGCGCAGGCAGCTGCTTCACCCCGGCTGGTAGTAGAGCTCGACTCCGGTCGTGTCCGTCACGTCGTCACCCCTCACTGGTGCGTGAGGTATACGTGGTGCGCCGCCGCCTGTCTACGCCCGCCCGCGGGGCCCTCGACGGCCGCCGGCTAGGCCGTCGCGCGCTTCGCCTCGGGCTCCGCCGGCGTCGCCGGCAGCGTGGGGGCGCGCATGAACAGGAACAGCGATCCGGCGATGAACATCATCACCGCGAGCCCGGCGAACACCATGCGGTCGGTGAGGAAGCCGTGGTCGATCAGCATGCCGAAGAGCGGCGGGCTCATCGACCCGGCGCCGATCATGATCGGCGCGGTGAAGCCGCGGATCGCCCCCTGCGCGCGCCGACCGAAGAACGCCGGGATGGCGAGGTTCTGCCCCGTGGCCATGCCGGCCGAGCCGACGCCCCACGTCACGTTGTGCAGGAACGCCCAGCCGGCGAACGGCGAGATCACCATCAGCGGCAGCGTGGAGAGCGCCCGGAACGTGCCGCCCGCGAGCGTGATCGCCTTCAGCGGGATGCGCTCCGCCAGGTAGCCGAAGATCAGCGTGAACAGCATGACCACGAACGGGTCCGCCGCGACCGCGAGGCCGATCCAGAACGGCAGCACGCCCGCCTCGGTCCAGAACGGGACGCGGAGGAACAGGATCGGGTTCGTCGCGATGGTGTGCAGCGTGAACGCGATCACCATCAGCCAGAGGGTGGTGGTGCGCATCGCCTGCTTCAGCGTGAAGTTCACCTCGCCGCCCCCGCCGCCGGACGCGGACGCCACGGGCGGCGCCGGGGGAGCGTCCGCGCCGTCCGGGAACAGCCCGACATCCTCGGGCGCCCGGCGCATCAGCAGCCCGTACGCGGGGATGAGCACCGCCGCGATGAGCACGCCGTACAGGAACCACGCCTCGCGCCAGCCGATGACCGTGATCAGCCACGAGGAGATGAACGACCAGGACGCGGTGCCCAGCCCGCCGCCCATCATCGCGTAGGAGAGCGCGCGGCCGCGCTTCGCCACGAACCAGTTGGCGGGCGGCACGCCCGTGACGATCTGCCCCCCGCCGAAGACGCCGAAGCCCGAGAACCCGGAGACGAAGAACAGCCCGTACAGCCACCAGATGTTGGAGGCGTAGGACAGCAGGCACAGGCAGAACCCCGCCCACGCCGCGCACGCGACGCCCAGCCAGCGCGCGCCGTACCTGTCCACCAGGTAGCCCAGCACCGGCGCGGAGACGCCGGCACTGACCTGCCGCAGCGTGATGCACCACGCGAGCGTCCCCAGGGAGACGTCCAGGTCCTCCAGCAGCGACGGGATGAAGATCGAGAAGACCACCGGGTTCAGTGGCGCCGTGAGCCAGTTCCCGAGGAACGAGACGGCCACGATGACCCAGCCGTAGAAGAAGGGCGTCCGCAGCGGGGGTCGTGGGGGCATCGCACGCTCCTCGTGGCCCGCGGGGGCGGGCGGCATCCGCGCACGGTACGTCCGAGGACATTAACGCGCACGTCACACTCGCCCGCGCCCGCCGAGGTTCGCCCGTGGCGAGGGCTACGGCGCGACGGCGTCGTGCTTCGCGCGGCGCAGGCGCGTGGCCAGCATCGGGCCGACGAGCGGGAGCCGCTCGGCCCGCGGCCGGGGCGCGACGAAGGTCGCGAGCGCGAGCGCGCGGCCGGCGGCGGAGACGGCGAACAGCGCCGGCGCCCCCCACACTCCCATGATCGCGGTGCCCACCACCGGCCCGAGGAAGCCCGCCAGCAGCACCATCGCCTGCTGGGCCGCAGCGTAGCGGCCCAGCTCGGACCGGGGCGCCGACTGGAGCAGCAGGTCGAACGCGGCGAGGTTGCACATCGCCCAGAGCAGGCCGGTGAGGAGGTACGGCGCCGCCGCCTGCCACGGCGCGTCGATCACCAGCCACAGCAACGGGATCGCCGGCATCAGCGTCATCGAGCCGATGAACACGCGCCGCGATCCGAACCGCGTGACCAGCGTCCCGACCACGGCCTGCCCCGCCACGGCCGCCACCGCCTCCACCGTGGACATCGTCCCGACCAGCGCCGCGCTGCCGCCCAGCGTGCGCGACAGGTGGACGATGAAGAACGGCGCGGCGATCAGCGACGAGGTGTGGAGCACGCCAGTGGTCAGCAGGAAGCGCGAGAAGCGCGCGTCCACGAGCATGGAGCGATACCCGCCCGACGTCACGGGCGCCTCGGGGTCCCGGGGCTCCCGGATCGCCGCGTAGCAGGCGGTGCTCATGAACCCGATCCCGGTGGCGACGAGGAACGCGACCTGGTAGCCGGAGACCCCGCCGACCCGCGAGACGAGCAGGCCCATCAACGGGACGGCGGCCATCGCGACCAGCGAGCCGCCCAGCGACCGTCGCGCGGCGTACTTCGCGCGGCCGTCCGCCGGCACGACCGCCGCGAAGATCGACACCCACGAGGGGTGCCCGATCATGTTCACCAGCGCGCGCACCCCCGCGACGGCGAGGATGGCGAAGACGGCGCGCTGCCCATCGAGCGCGAACGGGATCGCCGCGAGCGCGAGCAGCCCGAGGCGCGCCACGCCGCCGCCGCCCAGCA
The DNA here is from genome assembly GCA_050249515.1 of Dehalococcoidia bacterium. Taxonomy (GTDB): domain Bacteria; phylum Chloroflexota; class Dehalococcoidia; order UBA2979; family UBA2979; genus SHYQ01. Next base: position 27,287 of record JBFWQJ010000002.1, read on the forward strand.
GCACGACCACCTTCAGCGACCGCGCGTGCTCCGCCAGCCACGCGCCCGGCACCAGTGCGACCAGCCCCGCCAGCCCGCTGAGGATCGAGAGCAGGCCCACCTCCGTCGTCGTCGCGCCGAGGAAGACGAGGTACAGCGGCAGGAACGGGAGCACGGCATCGGAGGCGCTGGCGAGCAGCCCGTCCGCGAGCAGCGCGTGCTGTGACCGCCCGCCTCCGTCGCTGGTCGCCCGCGGGGGATGCGTCGGACGTGCAAGGGCGCGCAAAGACAGCACAGGCTGACTCCGTGTCATGCGGACCGGGGACGATCAGGAGGGACGGGACCGGGAGGCGGCCCCAGGCAGGCGCTCGATGACCTTGCAACAACGTATCGACGCCCCCGACGAGCATCAAGAGAACGTCGCGTGAACAAGTCGCGCACGCACATCCCGATCCGCGCCAAATGCCGGTCGCGGCGCCCTCGCCGTCCGCGCGGGGCTTCCGAGGCGTCCCGGAGCGCGTCGTGCGACATCAGCGGCGCGCGGTGGTATGAAAGGCGCGGCGCGCGCCGACCAGCGGAGCGGCGACCGCCACGAGGAGCTGCCGGATGGTGTCGGAGAGGCGGGAGCGCCGGTTCTTCTACGGCTGGGTGGTCGTCGGCTCGGGCTTCCTCGCCCAGCTCGTGCTCGGCATCAGCGCGCAGGCGTTCACCACGTACCTGGTGCCGCTGGGGCGCGAGTTCGGCTGGTCGAGGGCGCAGCTCGCCGGCCCGCGCTCGGTGGTCGGCGCGGAGACGGCGATCCTCGGGCCGGTGCAGGGCTACCTGGTGGACCGGGTGGGCCCGCGCGTGGTGATGGGGCTCGGCTGCTTCCTGCTCGGGCTCGGCATGGTGCTCTTCGGGCTCGTCGACAGCCTGTGGCAGTACTACGCCGCGAACATCGTGGGCGGCATCGGCTCGTCGCTCTGCGGACTCCTGGTGGTCTCCACGGCGGTGAACAGCTGGTTCCGCCGCAAGCGCACTATGGCGATGGCGATCGCCACGGTCGGCTTCTCGGTCGCCGGCATCATCGCCGTCCCGGCGATCGTCTGGGTGCAGGCCACGCTTGGCTGGCGCGCCGCCGCGATCGCCTCGGGCGTGGCGATCTGGCTCATCGGCATCCCCACCACCGCGGTGCTCCGGCCCAGCCCCGAGGCGATGGGGCTGCACCCGGACGGCGAGGACCCGGCGCTCGCTCCCGCGGCGGCGGCGCGCCCCGGCGCCGCACACACCTCCAGCGCCGGGATGGTGGACTTCAGCGCGCGCGAGGCGATGCGCACCTCCGCGTTCTGGCTGATCGGCTTCGGCAGCGGGCTCTACATCCTGGTGCAGTCGTCGATCTTCGTGCACCTGTTCCCGCACCTGCAGCAGGGGGTCGGGCTGCCGCTGGCTACGGCCACGTTCGCCCTTGGGATGCTGAACGTGGTGAACATGGGCGGTCGGATCGCGGGCGGGTGGCTGGGGGACCGCTACCGCAAGAACGTCACGCTCGCGCTCGGATCGGCGGGCACCGGGACGGCGATGCTGATGCTCGCGTTCGCCACGTCGGCGACGCCGGTGTACGCGTTCGCGCTGCTCTTCGGGTTCTGCTGGGGGCTGCGCGTGCCGCTGGTGAACTCCGTCGCCGGCGACTACTTCGGTCGCGTGTCCTACGGCAAGATCCTCGGCGCGCTGCAGCTGATCGCCTCGCCCATGGGGATCATCGGCCCGGTGGTGACCGGATGGGCGGCAGACGCGCAGGGCGACTACCGCATGGTGCTCGCCTCGCTCGCCGGCCTGTCGCTGCTGTCCGGGCTGATGTTCTTCCTCGTCCGGCCGCCCGCAGTGCCCGCCCGTCTGCGCGATGCCGAGGCGCCGCCGACGCCGGCCTCCAGCGCCCCCTAGCCGCCGGAGCGCGCCTCGAGGTCCGGCTCGCGCACGGCGAGCGCGATCATGACGCCCAGCAGCAGGAACAGCGCGCCGATCACCGCGAAGCCGAGGACGAGCGAGATCGCGGCGAACCACGCCGCGGCCATCGGCCCGAACATGAACGCGAGCGCCTGCACGCCGCTGGCCAGCCCGAACGCGGTGCCTCGACGGTCCCGCGGGGCGTTCGCGGCGATCAGCGTGTTTGTCGCCGGCACCATCGTCGCCTGCAGCATCGCGATGAACGAGAAGGCGAGGATGAATGACGCCGCGTCCGTCGCGAACGGCAGCACGAGGTGCGCGAGCCCCGTGCCCACGCTCGTCAGGATCAGCGACAGCCGCAGTTCGCCCGAGCGCACGAGGCGCTGCGCGGCGACGACGCCGACCACCCCGCCGAGCCCCGCGGCCGTGAACGCGATGCCGGACGCAGCCGGCGCCGCACCGACGCCCACGATCCGCTCGAGGGCGATCGGCGCGGCGATGCGCAGGAGCTGGCTGAACGCGAGCGTCCCGAACCAGACCAGCAGCGCGAGCACGAACTGGACGGTCAGCAGCGCCCAGATCGGGCGGAGCCACGCGGGGAACCACGCCGCACCGACCGCCGCGTAGGGGTCCTCGGGCGGCGCGGCCACGCTCTCCGCGCGGGGGGCGCGCGCGGCCACGCCCACGCGGTCACGCGGCACCGCGAACGTCGCGAAGATGCCCGCGAGCGCGGGCAGCGCCGCGCCGCCGATGATCGCGCCCCGATACCCCACGTAGACGGCGAGGATGCCGCCGATCGCGGGGCCCGCCATGTTGCCGATGTACTGCGCGGCGGTGGCGATGCTCAGGCTGCTGCTGAGACGCCGGTCCGGCACGGTGACGCTGATCAGCGCCACGCCCGCCGGGTTGAACCCGGAGAACAACCCCTGCGTCCCCAGCGCAACCGCGATGTGCCACGGCTCCGTGGCGAACGCCGCCACGGACATCGTGAGCGAGGCCGAGTAGAGCGCGCGCAGGAACATCGCGCGGCGGCCGTAGCGGTCGGACAGCACGCCCCACACCGGCCCGGCGACGAGGCGCGCGAGGCCCTGCACACCCGCCGCGACGCCCACCCAGAACAGCGCGCTGGCATCCGACTCCGCCCCCAGCTGCTTCACGTACAGCGGGATGAACGGAATCCAGAAGATCATGGACAGGCTGGCGAGGCCGGAGCCCATGGCGATCGCCCAGACGGCGCGCGTGGCGCGAGCGACCTCGGCGGCGGTCGAACCCTGCTCGGCG
>JBFWQJ010000003.1:0-30276 GCA_050249515.1 Dehalococcoidia bacterium
CGAAGTTCTGCATGTTGCGCGCGCCGATCTGCAGGACGTCGGAGTACTGCGCGCAGACCTCCACGTCGCGGACGGAGAGGCACTCCGTGATCACCGGCAGGCCCACCTCGTCCCCGGCGGCGCGCAGCAGCTTGAGCGCGTCCACGCCGAGGCCCTGGAACGAGTACGGCGAGGTGCGCGGCTTGAACGCGCCGCCGCGGAGGATGTGCGCGCCGCCCTTCTTCACGCCGTGCGCGGCGTTGAAGACCTGCTCCTCGCTTTCGATCGCGCAGGGGCCGGCCATGAACACGGGGCGACCGCCGCCGACGCGGACCCCGTGCGGGAGTTCGACCACAGTGTCCTTCGGGTGCGTCTCGCGGCTCGAGAGCTTGTAGGGCTTCGAGACGCGGATGACCTCCTCCACGCCGGGCATCATGGAGATCTCGTCGCGGTGCTCCTGCATCACCTGGCCGAGGCCGGCGATGACTTCGCGCTCGACGCCCTGGATGGGCTGCCCCTGGAGACCGAACTGGACCAGGCGGTCCATGACCGCCTGCACCTGCTGCGGCGTATGGTCGGGACGCATGACGACGATCATGACGTCGCCTCCTGCTTCTCCACGAGGTCACGGCGCAGGACGCGCGCGCCACGCAGATAGATGTGCTGGATCTCCGCGGCGCTGCGGTCCGTGTTCACATGCATCAGGATACGCAGGCACTTCGGCAGGCTGCCGGGGACGTTCATCTCGTGCACGCTTTCCAGCGCGACGTCCGTCCACCCCAGTTCCCGCGCGGCGACGGCGGGGAACTCCGCGTTCAGGTCCACCGTGGTGGAGAAGTGGATCGAGGCGACGTGCTCGTGGGGGAGCTCGTTCGCCCGGACGATCGCGTCCAGCAGCTCGCGCGCCGCGTCCAGGATCTCCTCGCGCGTGTTCGACTCAACGGTGGTGGCGCCTCGAATGCCGCGCACGAGCATCGATGTGACTCCATTCCCCTGTGGTGGCCAGGGTCTCCTGCGGACGTGATGTGAACGGGACGGGCTGGTCAGGAGCCGCGGCGCACGAAGCGACGCACACGGCTCTTCGTATAGGCCATGGCGGCCACCGTAAAGGAGGAGGAGCGCCGAGGCGGGACCTCGGCGGGACGGGGCACGTCAGGCGCGGGGAGCGGGCTCACGTCCGGTGATCTCCTCGACGAATGCCCGGACCGCGTCCGGGCGTCCCGGCGCCGGCGCTTCCGCGACCGTGCGCACGAACGCGCTCCCGATGACGGCCGCATCGGCCAGTTGTCCGACCGCGGCCACGTGCTCGCGGGCCGAGATGCCGAAGCCGACGGCCAGCGGCAGGTCCGTCCGCGCCCGCACCCGCGCGATGAACTCCGGCAACTCGGCCGAAAGTTCCGTGCGCGCGCCGGTGATGCCGACCACGCTCACGCAGTAGATGAACCCGCTCCCGTGCTCCGCCACCAGCCGAATGCGCTCATCCGTGGAGGTGGGGGCGAGCAGGTACACCATGTGCAGCCCGGCCGCGCGAGCGGGCGCTTCCAGTTCGGCGGCCTCCTGCGGCGGCAGGTCGACGATGATGAAGCCATCAACGCCGGCGCGGGCAGCGGCCTGGACGAACCGGTCCACACCGTAGGCGAGGACGGGGTTGAAGTATCCCATAACCAGTAAGGGGGTGCGAACGTCGCGCACGCGCAGCTCTGCGACGGCGGCGAATACGGTGTCCGTGGTGCAGCCGGCCTTGATCGCCTGCTCGTAGGCGACCTGGTTGACCGGGCCGTCCCCCAGCGGATCGCTGAACGGCAGGCCGATCTCCACGGCGTCCGCGCCGCCCTCGATCGCCGCTTCCACCAGCCGGACGGTGTCGTCCAGCTCCGGCCAGCCGGCGGGGAGGAACGGGATGACCGCCGGGCGGCCCTCCGCGCGGGTCCGCGCGAACATCTGCGCCAGCCGGTCTGTCGAGTCCGTCACGAGCCCACTCCGTACAACGTTGCCACGAAACTCACCCCGTTGAAGATCGCGTGCGCGGCGATCGTCGTCCAGAGCGATCCGGAGGCACGATACACCCACGCGAACACCATGCCGATCGCCGCGAAGGGCACGATCACGCTCACGTTGAAATGCACCAGCGAGAACGCGATCCCACTACCCACGATCCCGGCGACCGCGCCGAATCGGTCCGCCAGCCCTCGATAGACGAAGCCGCGAAAGAACAATTCCTCGCCCAGCGGCGCAGCCACGACCGTGGCGAGGCCGATGACGAGCCACACGCCGACGGTACGGGGCAGGTCGTCCGGGAGCTGGTTGCCCTCCATGATCCCGGAGAGGTCCACGCCCGTCGCCTGCTGGAGCAGCGTGACGGCCCCGGCGTAGCCCAGGACACAGGCGTACGCGCCGAAGAGCGCGAGCAGGACGTACGACCCCTGGTGATCCAACGCGCGGGCGCCGGCGGCGCGGAGCCCCAGCGTCCGCAACGACACCCGCCGGATACGCGCGAGCAGCAGCACGATCGCGCCGAGCCACACCTCCAGCACCAGCGTCCCGCCGACCACGATCATCGCCGTCAGCGGGTCCTGCCGGCCGCTCCCCCACACCGCCGCCGCGATCGTGGCGGCGAGGATGACGCCGAAGCCGATGACGGCCAGCAGCGTGCCGGCGGCGAGGTCGCGCAGGCGCCACGGTCGCCCGCCCTCCTGGAGGGGCGGCGGCGGGGCCGGTGCCGGGGGCGGCGGGCCGAGGGGCTCTTCGTGGAACATGCTTCGAGGCTACCAGCGCCGGCGGGGTAACGGGGTGCGCGGGCCGCGCCGCGATCCCGGGCGTGGGCGGCGGTACCATCCAGGGCATGCCGGACATCACCCACGTCATCTGGGACCTCGACGGCACGCTGCTGGACACGGAGCCGTCGTACCTCGCCTCCGGGACGGAGCTGGCGCTGCGCTACGGGCGCGTGCTGACCCCCGAGATCCGCGGGCAGATGATGGGCCGCCCCGGCCTGGTCGCCGCCCGCATCTTCCTGGACGCCCTCGCGATCGAGGACATCACCCCGGAGCAGTTCATCGAGGAGCGCGAGGCGATGCTGGAGGAGCTGTTCCGGACCTGCCAGCCGATGCCCGGCGCGCTGGCGCTGAGCCGGCACCTGGCGGCGCACGACGTCCCGCAGGCGATCGCCACCTCCTCCAGCCGCCGCAACGTGGGCTTCAAGACGGTGGCGCACGCCGACTGGTTCGCGACGTTCGGCGCGGTGGTGACGGCGGAGGACGTGGAGCACGGGAAGCCCGCGCCCGACATCTTCCTGCGCGCCGCCGAGCACATCGGCGCGACGCCCGCCTCGACGCTGGTGTTCGAGGACTCGCCGCTCGGCGTGGACGCGGCGCTCGCCGCCGGCATGCACGTGGTCGCGACGCCCGAGGAGGTCTACCGCGACCGCGTCGGCCACGCCCACCTCGTCCTCACGACGCTGGAGGAGTTCGTGCCGGAGGCGTGGGGGCTGCCGCCGTTCGCGTAGCCGCGAGGCGATGGCTCGGGCGCGGTCCGCGTCGCGCGAACCGCTGCGACGCCTGCGGACGGCGGCCCACCCCTGCCCCTCCCGGCGCGGGAGGGGTTGAGAGTCGAAGGGGCTGACGCCCCTTCGAGCATCCCGAACCGTGGCGACGCACGGCCCTCAGTGCCTGCCGTGCAGTGCGGTTCGAGTACGCGGACCAGCGCGGCCGGGTGGCGCGCTGCGTCCTCTCGGGGGAGCGCGAGGGCGAAGCCCTCGCCATTCATCCCCCTACCCGCGGAGGGAAGGGGGCAGGGGGATGGGCCGCTCCACTCGTCACCTCGACGGCGCGCACGCCGGCGAGGCGCTCCTCGCTAGATCTCGACGCCGAGGGCGGTGGCGACGGTCTGCATGTCCTTGTCGCCTCGACCGGACAGGTTCACGACGACGAGGTCGTCCGGAGTCACGGAGCCCCGCAGCTTCAGCGTGTGCGCGATCGCATGCGAGGACTCGAGGGCGGGGATGATGCCCTCCAGCCGCGAGAGCGCCTGCAGCGCGGCGAGCGCCTCGTCGTCCGTCACGGCGGCGTACTCCGCCCGTTCGCTGACCTTCAGCCACGAGTGCTCCGGGCCGACGCCGGGGTAGTCGAGGCCGGCCGAGATGGAGTGCGCCTCCATCACCTGCCCCCACTGGTCCTGCAGCAGGTAGGACCGCGCGCCGTGGAGGACGCCGGGACGCCCCGCAGAGAGCGTGGCGGCGTGCTTCTTCGCCAGTCCCTCCCCGGCCGCCTCGACGCCGATCAGGCGCACCTGGTCCTCCAGGAACGGGTAGAACAGGCCCATCGCGTTCGAGCCACCGCCGACACAGGCGACGGCGATCGTCGGCAGGCGTCCCTCGACGGCGAGGATCTGCTCGCGCGCCTCGCGGCCGATCACGGACTGGAAGTCGCGCACCATCGCGGGGTACGGGTGCGGCCCGACGACGCTGCCGATGATGTAGTACGTGTCGCGGACGTTGGTGACCCAGTCGCGGATCGCCTCGTTCGTCGCGTCCTTCAGCGTGCGGGAGCCGCTCTGCACGGTGCGGACCTCGGCGCCGAGCACCTTCATTTTCAGCACGTTGATCGCCTGCCGACGCACGTCCTCCGCGCCCATGTAGACGATGCAGTCGAGGCCGAAGAGCGCGCACACCGTAGCGGTCGCGACGCCGTGCTGGCCCGCGCCCGTCTCCGCGATGATGCGCTTCTTGCCCATGCGCCGCGCGAGGAGCCCCTGCGCGAGCACCGCGTTGATCTTGTGCGCGCCGGTGTGGTTCAGGTCCTCGCGCTTCAGGTAGACCTTGCAGCCGACCTCCTCCGACAGCCTCGAGGCGTACGTGAGCGGCGACGGGCGGCCGACGTAGTCCTTGAGGAGCCCGTCCAGCTCGCGGTGGAACTCGGGGTCCTCCATCGCCGCGTGGTACGCGGCCTCGAGCTCGATCAGCGCGGGCATCAGCGTCTCGGGGACGTACTGCCCGCCGAACTCGCCGAAGTGGCCGCGCTCGTCGGGAAGGGTGGTCGTCATGCGTTCGTCCCGTCAGCGGCGCGTACCGCCTGAATGAATGCGCGCACCCGCGCGTGGTCCTTGCGTCCGTCCGTCTCCGTGCCGCTGGACACATCGACGCCCCACGGGCGGACGAGGCGCACCGCCTCGCCCACGTTCTCCGGCGTCAGTCCGCCGGCGAGCAGCATGGGCACGCGTTCCGCGACGCGGCGCGCGACCTCCCAGTCGAAGGTGTGGCCGGTGCCGCCTCGGTACGGGCCGTGCGCGGCGTCCAACATGAGCGCGATCGCGAAGCCGGGCTGCACATGCGCCATGGGGTCCGAGGGCGAGTCGATCGGCGAGACGTGCACGACCTGGATCACCTGCTTCGTGACCAGTAGGCAGTCCTCCCACGACTCGTCGCCGGAGAGCTGCACGAGGTCGACGCCCGCCTCCTCCGCGATCTCGTTCACCTCGTCGATGCTCTGGTCGGCGAAGATACCGACGGTCAGGGGACGCTTCGCCTCCAGGTAGCGGGCGACCACCTGCGTGCCGTGCTGGAACCACGCCTCGTTGTCCTGGCGCGCGTGCGCGATCGTCTGTGGCGGCAGCGATAGCTCGTGCGCGGCAAACGGGCCGCCGAGGACGCGCACCATCGCCTGCGCCTGGTCGACATCGACCTGCCGCTTCGACTTCGCGAACACCATGCCGACGAAGTCCGCGCCGGCCTCGGCGGCGGCGATCACGTCCTCGGGCGTCTGGTTGCCGCAGATCTTCACGAGCGTCACGATGCCGCGCCCTCCTCCACTCCCGCCAGCATGAGTTCGCGCGCCTTCGCCGTCACGTCGCCGCTGAGCACGAGCGCCTCACCGACGAGGAGCGCGTGCGCACCGGCCTCCGCCATGCGCCGTGCGTCCGCCGCCGTCTTGATCGCGGACTCCGCCACCAGCGTCACCTCGGACGGGACGAGCGCGGCGACACGCTCCGTGACGCCGAGGTCCTCCACGAACGTGCGCAGGTCGCGGTTGTTCACACCGATGACGCGCGCGCCGCAGTCGAGGGCGACGCGCAGCTCTTCCTCGTCGTGCACCTCGACCAGCGGCTCCATCGCCGAAGCGCGCACGAGGCCGATCAGCTCGGTCAGCGCGGCGGGCTCCAGGAGCATGGTGATCAGCAGGATCGCGTCCGCGCCGAACGCGCGCGCCTCCAGCACCTGGTACGGGTCGAACACGAACTCCTTGCGCAGGATCGCCGGCCGATCCGCGTCCGCGCCGACCGCACGGCGCGCGGCCTCGAGGTCGGCGATCGTGCCCTTGAAGTGGTCCGGCTCCGTCAGCACGGAGATCGCCGCGGCGCCAGCGGCTGCGTAGGCGAGCGCCTGCTTCCCGGCGTCCAGGTCGGCGTCGAACAGCCCTTTGCTGGGCGAAGCGCGCTTGATCTCCGCGATGAGGCGCAGCCGCGCACCCCTGGGCATCGCACGGCGGCCGCCGCGGATGCGCTCCGCGAACGACACCGGCGTCCCGAACGCGGGGTCGAGGGCGTTCGCTTCGATGCGCGCGCGCAGCGCCGCCTCGTCACGCGCGGCGCGGTCCTCGACCAGCCGGGCGCGGCGGTCCGCGACGATGCGGTCGAGGACGGTGCCGGTGGTGCGGGCGCGCTCGCGCGGTGCGGTCATGCGCGGCCTACCGCCCCGCCGCGCGGCGCGTGGCCTCGACGAACGCGCCCACCTTTGCGGCGGCGTCGCCCTCTTCGATCGCGTTGAGCGCCATGTCCACGCCGGCGCGGAGCGAGGAGGCGAGCCCGCTGACGTACAGCCCGGCGCCCGCCTGTGCGACGACCAGGTCACGCACGGCGGCCGGCCCCTCGCCGCGCAGGACGTCGCGGAAGATCTGCGCGTTCTGCTCCGGCGTCCCGCCCTCGATGTCCTGCGCGGTGTGCACCGACAGGCCGAGGTCGAACGGCGTGATCGTGCGCTGCGTCACCGCATCCCCGCGCACCTCGAACATCGTCGTCGGGCCGGTGACGGTGATGTCGTCCAGCCCGTCCTCGCCCGAGACGACCAGCGCGTGGCGCATCCCGAGCCGCGCGAGGACATGCGCCAGCTTCTCGGCGACCTCGGCGTTGGTCGCGCCCATCACGTGGCACTGCGCGCCGGCCGGGTTGGTGAGCGGGCCCAGGATGTTGAAGACGGTGCGGAAGCCGAGTTGCGGACGCAGCGGCCCGGCGAACTTCATCGCGGGGTGGAACGTCTGCGCGAACATGAAGCCGACGCCGGTCTTCTCGATCGTCTGCGCCACCTGCTCAGGGCCGAGCGTGACCACCGCGCCGAGCGCCTCCAGCAGGTCCGCCGAGCCGGACTGCGACGTCATCGCGCGGTTGCCGTGCTTCGCGATCTTCGCCCCCGCGCCCGCGGCGACGAAAGCGGCGGCGGTGGAGGCGTTGAACACCTTCTTGTTCGACCCGCCGGTGCCGCACGTGTCCAGCAGCGGCTTCACGTTCACATCGACGTGCAGCGAGTGCTCACGCATCGCGCGGGCCATGCCCACCAGCTCGTCGACCGTCTCGCCCTTCATGCGCAGCGCGGTGACGAACGCACCGAACTGCGCCTCCGTCGCCCGTTCGCCCTCGTACGTGTCGCCGAGGCCGGCGCGCATGATCTCGCGCATCGACTCGGCCGCCTCGACCTCGCTCAGGTCGCGCCGTTCGTCGACGAGTGCTGCGAGTGCCTGCTTGATCATCGTTGCGCCTTCCGCTCCCCTCCCACTCGACGGGGGAGGGATAGGGTGGGGGTGATCTCCGCCTGCTAGCCCTGCGCCGCTACCGGCAGGCGCATGTTCAGGAAGTTCTGCAGCAGCTGATGCCCGTGCTGCGTCATGATCGACTCGGGGTGGAACTGCACGCCCTCGATCACGTACTCGCGGTGCCGCACCCCCATGATGATGCCGCTCTCCGAGCGTGCGCTCACCTCGAGGCTGGCCGGCAGGGTCTCCTGCTTGATCGCCAGCGAATGATAGCGAATCGCCTCGAACGGGTTGGGCAGCCCGGCGAACACCCCGCGGTTGTCGTGCGAGATCTGGCTGGTCTTGCCGTGCATGATCTCGCCCGCGCTCACCACGTCCCCGCCGAACGCCTCGCCGATGCACTGGTGCCCCAGGCACACCCCCAGCAGCGGCGCCACCCCCGCGAACGCGGTGACGAGGTCGACCGAGATGCCCGCCTCGTGCGGCGAGCACGGGCCCGGCGAGATCACGACCTGGTCGGGGCGCATCGCGATGCAGTCCTCGACGCTGATCTGGTCGTTGCGGTGCACCTCCACCTCCGCGCCCAGCTCGCTGAGGTACTGGTACAGGTTGAACGTGAATGAGTCGTAGTTGTCGATGAGCAGCAGCATCTCAGGCTCCCCCGGCCGCGCGGCCGGACATCTTCTGCAACTGTTCGATGTGCGTGCGGTCGTGGCTGGCAATCCCCTGGAGCCGCTCGCCGACCTGCCCCAGGCCGCGCGTCTCGTGCTCCAGGTACGCGTCCAGCAGCGTCCCCGCCTCGCGCAGCCACGCGACGGTCGCGGCGCGCACGGCCTGCACGCGGGCGCGCACGCTCGCCTCGTCCTCGCGCGGGCGGAGGTGGGCGGTGTCCGACCACTGCTTGTCGTTGAAGCGGCGGAACACACGCCCGGGCTCCGCGAGGCAGCGCCGCGCCTCGCCGAGGTAGTACGCCTCCACGTCCGCGACGTGCGAGAGCACGTCGAGCGCACTCCAGCCGCCGTCCAGGTCGTCGTGGCGGCGCGCGGCCGGCACCGCATCGAACGCGGCGAGGATGCCCCCGCGCGCCTCGGACAGCTCGCGCTCCAGCGTGGCGGCGTCGAACGCCGGCGTGGCGAGGCTGCCGGCCTCCGCCATGGAGGCGGCGATCCAGTCGCGCACCTCGGGCAGCAGGTCCACCGCGCCGGCCTCCGCGGGCGGCGCCCACACGGCCTCGCTGTACAGGCCGCCGCGCAGCTTCGGCTCGCCCGTCCAGTCCACACAGGTGAAGGCGTTGAGGATGAACCGCTCGCCCTCGTCGCCCTCCAGGTACAGCGTGTCGAGGAACTCGAAGGGGCCCGGCTCGACGCCGAGCATGAGGCGCATCAGCCGCGCGAGCGCGTCCTCCGCCGTCTCGTCGTCGGCGACGCCGACCAGCGGCATCGACCAGTGGCCGGTGAACGGGCCGAGCGCGTGCTTCGTGAGCAGCATGTGCCCGTCCGCGCGCACGAGGATGCCCCCGGTCGCGAGACGCGGCGGGTCGCCGGCGTGCGGCTTGCTCGCGGGCTGCGAGGACTGGCCGGTCATCGCTAGTAGCCCAGGCTGCCGCTGGGGCCGCCCTCGCCGCCCTCGGCGTCGTCGATGGCCGCGAGGAGCGCGCGCGCCTTCTGGCGGCACTCCTCGTACTCCTTCTCCGGGTCGGAGTCGTAGACGATGCCGGCGCCGGCCTGCACGTGCGCGAGTCCGCCCTGCATCACCAGCGTGCGGATCGTGATGCACGTCTCGATGTTCCCCGACATGTCGAAGAAGCCGACGCCGCCGGCGTACGGGCCGCGTCGGTCCGGTTCCAGCTCCGCGATGATCTCCATCGCGCGGATCTTCGGCGCGCCGGAGACCGTGCCCGCGGGGAACGAGGAGCGCAGCGCGTCGTACGCGCTCATGCCCTCGCGCAGCCTGCCCTGCACGTGGCTGACGATGTGCATGACGTGCGAGTAGTACTCCAGGTCGAGGCGCTGCGTGACCTGGACGCTGCCGGTCGCCGCGACGCGGCCGACGTCGTTGCGGCCGAGGTCGAGGAGCATGACGTGCTCCGCGATCTCCTTCGGGTCGTGGATCAACTCCTCGGCGAGGCGCGCGTCCTCCAGCGCGTCCGCGCCGCGGCGGCGCGTCCCCGCGATCGGGTGCACCTCCACCACGCCCTCCTCGATGTTCACGAGCAGCTCCGGCGAGGAGCCGACGATCGAGGTCTCGCCGAACTGGAGGTAGAGAAGGTAGGGCGACGGGTTGATCGCGCGGAGCGAGCGGTAGACCTCGAACGGGTGCGCGCCGGTCTCGCGCGTGAAGCGCTGGCTGAGCACGACCTGGATGATGTCGCCGCCGGTGATGTACTCCTTGGACTTCGTCACCGCGTCCAGGAAGTCCTGCTTTCCACTCCAGTTGGACGTGACTTCACGTCCCCGGATCCCCGTATTGGGCACGTACGGCAGCGCGCCCAGCGGCTGGCCGAGGCGCTCGATCAGCTCGTCGATCTTCGCCTGCGCCTGCCGGTAGGCGGCGTCGATGTCGCCGTCCAGGCGGACGTGGGAGACGGCCTTGATCGTGTGCTTCACGTGGTCGAACACCAGCAGCGTGTCCGTGAACATGAGCCACGACTCGGGGATGCCCAGGACGTCCGTCCGCCCCAGCGGGACGCGCGGCTCGAAGTGTGTGACCGCCTCGTAGCCCAGGTAGCCGACGGCGCCGCCGTGGAAGCGTGGCAGCCCCGGCACCTCCACGCTCTGCAGCCGCGACATCTCCTGCTGCACCACGTCCAGCGGGTCGCCCGCCTCGTGCTGCGCGGCGTAGACGCGATACGGCTCCGTGCCGATGAAGGAGTAGCGCCCCTGCCGCTCCCCGCCCTCGACGGACTCGAGGAGGAACGAGTACGGGCCGCGCGCGACCTTCAGGAAGGCGGAGACGGGCGTCTCCAGGTCCGCGCGGACCTCGCGGTAGACGGGGACCACGTTGCCGCGGCCGGTCATGCGGCGGACGTCGGCGAGGCTGGGGGTGTACTGGCCGGTGCTGGCGGTGGTCATCGGGCGGCTCCTGTGAACGGGACGGCGAGGTGGACGGGACGCGTGGAGCGTCGCCAGCGCCAGGGCCGCCACCCGCCGGTGAGGGCCGTCGCTCGCATCCCCGATCCCGCTCGCTGCTCCATCATCTCCCGCGCTCCTCGACACAACAAAAAACCACCGCCCAAGCGTGGGGCGATGGTCCTCGCGGTGCCACCCACATGCCCCCCGTCGCGCGCTCGGTCGAGGCGGCGCGGAGGCTCGTTCCAGGCACGGCCGACGCTCTCGTGCTCCTCGGACGGGCCGAGGCGAGCACGGGCGGGCGATGCCCTGGGCATGGATAACGGCGCCCCCACCGTCGACGCCTACCCCCTCGAGGTGTCCTCGAAGGATCGGGCCGAGACTCCCGGGTCCATTCCGCCGCTGCTCGTCAGGCGCCGGGCTTCCACCTGCCCCCGGCTCTCTCGATGCCCCTCGACGGATCGAGGTGCTCTGCCCCGCAGCGCGGCGTACTACTCCCGTTCGACGTCAGTATGTACGCGTGACGTAACGAGGTTACGCGTGGGCGGGGGAGGGCGTCAAACGGAGGGCTAGATGTTCCTAGCGTGTGCCTCTACGCCTAGGCGACTTGGCGGACGGTGCTCGATTGGTCCGAGCAGTTGTTGTCGGCGCCCTTCGGGTCGTGGACGGTGAAGGTCGTCCTCCACCCTTGCCCGACGGTTTCGCGACTGTCGACGGAGCCCCCTTAGCTGATGATTTCGCGGCGCGCGAGGCAGCGGCTCGCCCTCTGGTGTGTAGCCGCTTCGACTGAGCATCGGCTCTTAGCGTCTTCCAGCCAGAACTTCGCTCCGGCGCGTACAACTGCCAATCGATCGCTGGGCGCCGAGCCTGCTCACGCGAGATGAAGTTGACGAGGTGGAAATAGGCATCGAAGAAGATGCTCTGGTTATTCGATTCCGCCTTACCGGTTCCGCCGGGTGGGGCGATCAGGCCCCGATCAAGAACCACAACACGGTCAACGAGGTCTTCCGATCCCGGAACACCCGCCGCTGCATCGACAATCCGGTCGTACTCCTTCGAGAGCCAACCTTCCTTCGAGAGATTCGAACCGAACGCGAACACCACGTAAAGAATCCGATGCTGCTTGTCGGCGGCGTCAATCCCATTTGGGCGCCATCCAACCAAAGACTGTCCAAACGGACGCAGCTTTCGGAGTTTCGCGGCGCTCTTGTACGCCATCCTCATCTCGTCGAGAGTCAGAGTGCTCTTGACCTCGATCACCGCATATACGGCCTCGCACGGCAGGAGGAGATTTTCACCACCAACCTCGACGGCGGCAGCCGCAGCGCGGTCATAGATGATCAGGTCCAGCTGACCCGTTCGTTCATCGGAGTGGTCAATCACCTCCCCCTTTGCGACGCCAAGAGTGCTCGGTAGGTGCTTCTCGAGAAACACACGCAGGGCGGCTGCGCGCTCGTCACCGACGATCCCGCGGTGTTCCCAACTGGATGCCTTCCCTGCCGCGAGTTTGAGATCTTCGGCTGCCTCGTTCAGCACCTTCTCGAAGACGGCGCTCGGCTTTGTTGACCCTCTGGGCATGTCGCCTTCCTCCCGAGAGCTCGCGCCCGCCTACTTCAACTTCGAGAAGTCCGTGGGGGTCATGAGGCGGTTCTCGAAGCGGGCGTTGAGGATGCCGTCGCGCTCGGAGTCGGCGCGGACCTTCAGCCACTCGGGGTCGGTCTGGAAGGCGCCCATCGCGCGCTCGCGGTGCGCGAAGTCGTCGTACGCGAGCATGTAGATCAGCTCGTCGCTGCTGCCGCCCACGGCGTTCGTCCAGTAGCCGACGTTGGTGATGCCGTGCTTCTCGAACAGCGCGGTCGTGTGCTCGCGGAACCGCGCAAGGAGCGCGGGCAGCTTGCCCGGCATGGCGTGGTAGGTGCGCAGTTCGTAGATCATCGACGGGCCTCGTTTCCTCGTGCGCCTCGCTGGCGACGCGCATCGTACGACGTCGCGGGGCGCGCGGGGTGGCGAGGCGCGGCGGCGCTACTTCCAGGCCTTGCCGTCCCACGTCGCCTTCGCGCCCTCGGTCGCGGCGATCGTGCCCTTCACGCGCTGCCCGCCCTGCGGCATGGCGTTGATCGTGAACGACGTCTCGGAGACCGGGGCGGCGTGGCCGATGGACTTCGACTGGCCGGGCTGCACCAGGTCGGACTCGCCGAAGGGCGGTTTCGCCTCGTCGCCCGCCCAGAGGTAGGTTGCGACCTGCGAGCCGTTCACTAGCGTGACGGTGACCGCCTTCGCGTCGTCACCGTCGCCGCCGCAGCCCGCGACGAGCAGCCCCATCAGCAGCCAGCCGAGCACTAACACCCGCAGCATCCTGCGCATCACGAGCCTCCTCGACGCCGCCGGGAGCGGGCGGCGAGTGGAGCATGCGCGTCCGTGCGAGCGAGCGACACCGCACAACGGCGGAACGAGGCCGGGACGATCGTCCCGCGCCACCTCGGGTCGGGGCTACCAGGCGGTGTAGCCGCCGTCGACGAGCAGTTCCTGGCCGGTGATGAAGTCGCTGGCGTGACTGGCGAGGAAGACGAGGCTCCCGGCCAGCTCGTGCGGCTGTCCCCACCGGCCCATCGGCGTGCGCTCCTCGATGAACGCCTTGCGCGCGGGGTCGGCGTAGACGGGGCGGGTCATCTCGGTCTCGAAGTACGTGGGGGAGAGCAGGTTCACCTGCACGCCGTTCTTCGCCCACTCCAGCGCCATGACGCGCGTGAGGTTCATGATCGCGCCCTTGCTGGACGCGTACGGCCCCTGCGAGGGCAGCGCGGTGCTGACGAAGATGCTGCCGATGTTGATGACCTTGCCGTGGCCCTGCGCCACGAGCACGCGCCCGGCGGCGCGTCCGGCGAGGAAGTAGCCCTTCAGGTTGGTGTCCAGCACGCGCTGCCACTCCTCGAGCGTGATCTCGAGGATCGGCTTACGGATGTTCATGCCGGCGTTATTCACCAGGATGTCCAGGTGGCCCATGCGGGCGACCGCCTCCGACACCATCGCCTCCACGGAGGCTTCGTCGGTGATGTCGCAGGTGATCGCCTCGGCGCGGCGGCCCATCTTGCGGACCTCCGCGGCGACCTGCTCGATCTCGCCGGCGGTGCGGCTGCTGACGACGATGTCCGCGCCGGCCGCCGCGAGCGAGTACGCGAACGTCTCGCCCAGGCCTCGGCCGCCGCCGGTGATCAGCGCGACGCGCCCCGTGAGGTCGAAGATCTGCGTGCCCAGCAGTTCCGGGCGCTCGGGCAGGGCGGGGTGGTCGAAGGAGGCGCTGTTCGTCGTCATGCGCCGAGTCTAGCGAACCTCGACGCCCGCGCGCGAGACGTCGAGGTCAGGCAACACACGTCGAGGTCAGACCGCCCCCCACCCCGCCCTCCCCCGCGAGGGGGGAGGGGGTCGGAATGGCGCGACGTCAGGCCCCCTCTCCTGCGAAGCGGGAGAGGGATGGGGTGAGGGCCTTCTGCCGTTCCCGCTCCCTAGTACGTCACGCCGCGGACGGCGCCGCCGTCGACACCGATCGCCTGGCCGGTGATCGCGGAGGCCTGCTGCGAGCAGTAGTAGGTGATCATGCCCGCGACTTCCTCGGGCCGGATCATGCGGCCGATGGGGATGCCGGCGACGGTCGCCGCCTCGGCCTCCTCGTGCGTGATGCCGCGGACCTCCTGGGCGCGCGCCATGTTGATCTGGTGGCGGTCGGTGTCGGTGGCGCCCGGGTGGACGACGTTCACGGTGATGCCGGACTTCGCGACGGCGTCCGAGACGCCCTTCGAGATGTTCGCGATCGCGGCGTTCGTCGCGCCCGCCGTGCTGCCGTTGATCGCCTGCCCGGCGATCGAGGCGCGCGCCGCGAGGCCGGCGACGTTGATGATGCGGCCCCAGCCCGCCTCCACCATGCCGGGGAGCACGGCCTCCATCGCGCGGCGGTAGCCGTGCACCTTCACGTTGAAGTGGTGCAGCCAGTCGTCGTCCGTGAGCGTGCCCACGTTGAACGACACGCCGTTGTTCACGAGGATGTCGATGCTCCCGAGCTCGGCCTTCACCTTCGTGACGAGGCCGGCGATGTCTTCCTTCACGGACATGTCCGCCTGCACCGCGACCACCTTCACGCCGGTCGCCTCGCGGATCTCCTTCGCCACCTCCTCGAGGCGGTCGAGCTGCCGCGCGCAGATCGCCACGTTCACGCCCTCGCGCGCCAGCGCCCACGCGGTCGCGCGGCCGATGCCGCGGCTGCCGCCGGTGATGAGCGCGTTCTTGCCCGCGATACCCAGGTCCATGGTTCCCTCTGTCCTCGACTGTGCCGCGCTACTGGAACGCGGGCATGACTTCCTTCGCGAAGAAGCGCAGCTCGTCGCGGTTGGCGCTGGTGAACGCCACCTGCTGGATGCCGCCGGCCTCCAGTCGCTTCAGCCGCGCGATGCACTCGTCCGGCGTGCCGATGATGCTCGCGCCCTCCACGGTCTCGCGGCGCGCCTCCGGCGGGGAGTAGAAGAGGTTGCGGCCACCCTGCGAGGGCGGCGCGGTGGACTCCGCGAGCAGGCGCAGGGCCTCCATCTGCCGCTCCACCAGGCCCTCGCGGTCCGCGGTGGAACGCGCCACGCGGAGGCTGCGGGTGAGGATGATGTCCTGCGGGGAGTAGGGCGCGCCCATCTCCTCGCGCGCCTCGCGATACCACGTCGCGCGCTCGATCTGCTGGTCGATCAGGCCCACCTGGTCCATGTAGAGCTTGAAGCCTTCACGGGCGGCCTTCTTGATCGAGTCCGGGCTGCCGGCGCCGATCCACAGCGGCGGGTGCGGGCGCTGCACGGGCCGCGGGTCCACCTGCACGTCGTCGAAGTGCCAGAACTGCCCGTCGTAGGAGAAGCGCGTCTCGTCCTGCCAGGCGCGGCGGATCACCGCCACGGCCTCCTCGAAGCGCGCCTGCGCCGTGTCGATGTCGATGCCGAAGCCGCGGAACTCGTAGTCGCGGTACCCGCGGCCGAGGCCGAGATCGAGGCGCCCGCCGGAGAGCACATCGATCATCCCGGCCTGCTCCGCGATCATCAGCGGGTTGTGCCACGGCACCACGACCACGGCCGCGCCCAGGCGGATCGTGCTCGTGCGCGCCGCCAGGTGAGACAGCAGGTTCAGCGAGGCGGAGAGCTGGCCGCGTCCGGTGAAGTGGTGCTCCACCAGGTAGACGCCGAAGAAGCCGGCCTCCTCAGCCTCCACGACCATGTCGATGAAGTCGCGGTAGGCGTCGCTGTCGGTGTTGGTCTCAGTGCGGGCGGGCCCGCCGAAGATGCCGAATCGCATCAGTCCTCGCTTGTCCCGGGTGGTCCCGTCTCCGGGCGAAACGAAGGGCGCGGCTGCCCGCGCCCTTCGCACGCTCTACCGATCTGCGCGCTAACTCCCGCGCTGGCGCGGGTCCAGGACGTCACGGAGCGCGTCGCCCACCAGGTTCGCGGCCAGCACGGTGAGGCTGATCGCGATGCCGGGGAAGAGCGCGAGCCACGGCGCCTGCTTGAAGTACGAACGGCCCTCCGCGCTGAGCATGCCGCCCCACGAGGGGATCGGCGGCTGCACGCCCAGGCCGAGGAACGACAGCGACGCCTCCGCCGTGATGAACGCGCCGAACTGCACGCTCAACGCGACGATCAGCGGCGCCATGACGTTCGGCAGGATGTGCCGCCCGACGATGCGCGTGGAAGTCGCCCCGAGCGAGGTCGCCGCCTCCACGTACGGCATCGCCTTCACGGCCAGCGTGCTGCCGCGGACCACGCGGTTGACCGTGGTCGATCCGACCAGGCCCAGCGCGATCGCGACGGTGAGGAGGCTGGGGAGCTTCGTCCCGATCGCGACCACCAGCAGCATGGCCAGCAGCAGCAGCGGGATGGAGTGGATGCCGTCCGTGATGCGCTGCAGCACCAGGTCGAACTTGCCGCCGAAGAAGCCGGAGGAGACACCCAGCAGGGCGCCCACCAGGCCGCTCAGGAACACGCCGGAGGTGCTGGCGAGCATGGACGTCCGCGCGCCGTAGACGACGCGGCTGAACACGTCACGTCCCAGCGAGTCCGTGCCGAACAGGTGCGAGGCGCTCGGACCCTCCAGGCGCACGCCGAAGTCCTGCGCCGCGTAGTCGAACGGCGCGACGAAGTCCGCGAAGAGCGCGAGGAAGACGACGAGCAGGATGATCACGCCGCCCGCCGACTCGATCGGCCGGCGCTTGACCTGGCGCATGAAGCGCCACGCGAACGAGCGCTGTGGCGGGAGACTGGTGGTGATGGCGCCGGCGGGCGCAGCTTGCACGCTCATGACCGACCTCTTCCTATGAGTACCGAATGCGCGGGTCGAGCCACGCGTACGAGATGTCCACCAGCAGGCTCATCATCGCCACTACGGTGCCGAAGAGGAGCATGTTCGCCTGCAGCTGCGTGTAGTCACGCTGCCGGATGGAGGCGAGCGTCAGCGTCCCGAGGCCGGGGATGTTGAAGATCGACTCCGTGATCACGGCGCCGCCGAAGAGGCCGCCGAGCTGGAGTCCGATGATCGTGACCACGGGGATGAGCGCGTTCTTCAGGGCGTGGCGCTGCATGACGCGCGCCTCGTTCAGGCCCTTCGACCACGCGGTGCGGATGTAGTCCTGGCGCAGCACCTCCAGCAGGGAGGAGCGCACGAAGCGAGTGGTGGTGCCGCCGAACGACAGGCCCAGCACCAGCGCCGCCGGGACGATCTGCTGCAGGTTGGAGCCCAGGTCCTCCAGCGGTGAGCGATAGACCGGGGGCGCCCCGTATCCCCACCACAGCGCCGGCAGCAGGACGACCATGGTGCCGAGCCAGAAGTTGGGGATGGAGAGCGAGAGGATGGACCACAGCCGGACGGACTGGTCCAGCACGGACCGCTGCCGGCTGGCGGAGATGATGCCCGCGGGGATCGAGATCAGCACCGCGGTCGCGGAGGCCAGCAGCGCCAGCTCGATGGTGATCGGCGCGCGGCGCACGATCTCCTCCGTCACCGGGCGGCGGCTCTGCATCGAGTTGCCGAGGTCGCCGGTGACGAGCGCGAGCAGCGCGATGCCGTACTGCTCCGGCACGGACTTGTCGATGCCGAGCTCCGCGCGGAGGGCGCGCTTCTGCGCCTCCAGCTCCGGGCCGGAGCGCACCGAGCCGCCCTCCAGGTAGAGGTCCACGATGTCGCCCGGGATGACCCGCATCAGTGCGAACAGCAGCGTGTACAGGATGAACAGCGTCGGGATCATCAAGAGGATCCGGCGCGTCACGTAGCGAAGCATCTTCGCACTCCGTCCGTTGCCGGCTGGAAGCCGGGGACGCTGCGCCCCCCTCGCGGAGAGCGCAGCGCCCGTACAAATTCGAACCGACCCGCCGCCCGGAGGCAGCGGGGGCACCATAGCCTACGCCTTGTCGAGCCAGGTGTAGGCGTGACCGGACTGGTACCAGAACGGCGGGCCGTCAACGAAGTTCTTGACGTCCTTGTGCCAGGCCGTGTAGTTCGTGCCGTCCACGAACTCCAGCTTGTACATCGCCTTCTGGAGCCACTTATCGATGAACGCCTTGGTC
This sequence comes from Dehalococcoidia bacterium, assembly GCA_050249515.1. GTDB lineage: Bacteria > Chloroflexota > Dehalococcoidia > UBA2979 > UBA2979 > SHYQ01. Next base: position 18,367 of record JBFWQJ010000003.1, read on the forward strand.
GCGGCCTGCCGCTCCTTGACGTCGATGATCGCCATCACCTTGTCGATGTCGGCGTCGACTTCCTTGTCCTTCAGACCGGAGCCGTTCTTCGGACCGCCGCTGCGGTAGTCCAGCAGGAACGACTCGGGCGCACCCTGGCCGTCCAGGCCGAAGCAGAGACCGTCGTAGGTCTGCTCGTCCTGGCCCTTGCGCATGGTCGCCAGGTCCTTGCCGTCCAGCTTGACGTTGACGATCTTGTTCGTCGACAGCGTCTGAGCGATGTACTGCGTGGAGTCCTGGTACGACTGCGGGTACGAGGTGGAGTACAGCAGGCTGGCGTTGATGCCGTCCGCCTTGCCGGCGGGTTCGAGACAATGCCGCGCCACAGGCCGTTGCCGTTCTGAGGTAGTCCTCCACCGTGTAGTCCTTGTTGCCCTTGACGTCCTTGATGGCGTTGTCCGGGACGTCGTAGATCTGGGTCTGGCCGGACTGGAAGGCCGCGGTGCGCGTGTCCTCGTTGCCGATGATGAACCAGTTGAGCTCGTCAACGAACGGAGCACCCTTGACGTAGAAGTCCGGGTTCTTCTTGTAGTTGACGACCGAGTCCTTCTCCCACTTCTGGAACATGAAGGGACCGGTGCCGATGCTCTTGGAGCGGATCAGGCTGTCGTCAATGAGCTCCTTCGGCGTGATCCAGCCGAAGTGGCCGCCCAGCTGAGGCATCATCAGCGGGCTGTACTGCTTCATGTTGATGACGACGGTCTTGGCGTCCGGCGTGTCGATCGACTTGATCGCCGCGAAGGCGCCCTTGAACAGGCTGCCCTTGTCCGTGGCCGCACGGTTGAGGGCGAACTTCACGTCCTCAGAGGTAAACGGACGGCCGTTGACCGGGGCCACGTTGTGGAACTTCACGCCCTCGCGCAGGGTGAAGACCATCTTCAGCGGGTCGGTCACTTCCCACTTGGTCGCCAGCTCCGGGAAGTACTCCCACGGGCTGTTGCGGTCCTTCGGGTCGCGGCCGATGTGCATCAGCGTGCCGTACACCGGCATGGAGACCTGGTGCACCATCGCGGACGTCGAGGTCAGCGGGTCGAGGTTGGCGAGCGTCGGAGAGCCCGGCGACCAGTTCAGCGTGCCGCCGTACTTCGGCACCAGCTTGTCGTCACGGTTCTTCCAGTTCGCGCCGGTGATGCTCGCGATCGTCGGGCCGCTCGGCGCCGCCGAACCGCCGGTGGCCGCGCCACCGCCGGTCCCGCCCGCGGCCGGCGTCTCGCCGCCACCGCTGCTGCCGCAGCCGATCAGCGCCGCGCCCGCCAGGCCCGCTCCGACGGCCATCGAGCCGCCGAGGAACCGACGACGCGACACGGACGAGCGCGCGCTCGTCCAGTACCGGTTGTCTTCCACGTGTGTTCCCTCCGGAAAGCCGACGACGACCCACCCGTCCAACGGGCGTGATCGGCCCGCGCTGGTGCACGGGCTAGTCGTCGGCGGACAGCGTATATAAGCCGGGAGGGCGCCACAAGGCGCTTCACAATGAAATTTATTCCGCAGGTCGCAGCGCTGATATCTCGATTATGTCGAGACGGGCTCCGCTAGACGGTCACGGGCACCCGATCCGGCCGGGCGATCTCCCGTTTGAGGAGCTCCACGACCGACCGGACGGTGGCGTCCAGGTCGCCCTCGATGTTGCTGATGGGGCGGCAGAAGACCCGCGCCCGGGCGATCTCGTCCAGCGCGATCGCCAGGCGGCGTGCGATCTGCTCCTCGCTCTCGCTGCCCCGCCCCTCCAGGTGCTCACGGAGCGCCTCCGGCGACTGGGGCTCCAGCGAGAGGAAGAGGGCGTCCGGGAGGATGCTGCGGAGCGACTCCGCGCCCTGCACGTCCACGCGGATGACCACGTGCCGCCCGGAGTCCAGGGCACGGCGCACGGACCGCTTGGGCACGCCGTACAGGTTGCCGTAGACCTCGGCGTGCTCCAGCAGCTCGCCCGCCTCGACGTGCGCGAGGAAGGCGTCGCGGTCCACGAAGTAGTGGTGCACGCCCTCCTCCTCGCCGGCACGGGGCGCGCGGGTGGTCATGGTGGCGGGCCGGACCACGGGGACGCCCAGCTCTTCCATGCGGTTGATGAGGACATCCTTGCCCACGCCGGACGGGCCGGTCAGGACGATCACGAGCGGCGAGGGGACGGTGGCGGCTTCGGTCATCGGTCGGAGGCCGCCTCCGCGCGGCCGGCACGGACGGAGCTTACGCGCCCGGAGAACGTCTCCGGCGTGATGGCGATCAGGGCGACCCAGTCGTCGTCCAGCACCACGACGGCCTTCGTGCGGCGGCCGCTGGTGAGGTCGATCGCGCGGTTGTGCTCCTTGCCCCGCTGCACCATGCGCTTCATGGGCGCCGAGCCGGGCGAGGCGACCGCGAGCACGCGGTCCAGCGCGAGGTAGTTGTCGAAGCCGACGTGGATCAGGTCGGCGGCCATCAGCGCGGCCCCGCTGCACGCCGGCGGTCATCGTGGTGCATGGGACCGCCCTCCGAGGGCGGAGCGCTCACCGCTACACCTCGCGGCGCAGGCGCTTCCGGCGCTCGAACTCCTCGGTGCGGGACTTCTCGTCGCCGCCCGTGACCTCCGCCAGCTTCTCCTTCATCCAGCCGCCCGCCAGGAAGTCCTGGAAGGAGAAGGCCGCGGTGCTGCCGGCGACGTCCGTCGCCTCCTCGCGCCCCACTTTGCCGTTGATGAAGGCGGAGTATTCGAAGGAGGCCTCCGCGATCTGGCGGAACAGCGCCTCCTCGTGCTCGTGCGCGGCCACGCGCTCCCGCAGGTCGATCAGCGCGCCGATGTACCGGTTCAGCCAGTGGATCGTGTGCTCGCGGTTGGTCACGGCGATGTCGAACGCCATCGCCGGGTCGGTGCCGGCCAGCCGCGTGGTGTCGCGGAAGCCGCCGGCCGCGAGGAGTGAGAGCTCCGGCCAGGCGTCGGAGGCGCGCTCCATGGAGAACATGGCCGTCGCGGCGAGCATCGGCATGTGCGAGATCGCGGCGACGTAGGCGTCGTGCTCGGACGCGTCCATGAACATCGAGGTCGCGCCCACGGTCTCCGCGATCCAGAGGACGGCGTTGATCGCCCGCTCCGAGGAGCGCGTGTTGGGCACGATGATCCAGCGGGCCTTGTCGAAGAGCGTGCCGTCCGCGGCCTGCGGGCCGGTCTCGGTCTTGCCGGCCATCGGGTGCCCGCCGACGAAGCCCTCGTGCTCCGGGAACAGTTCATCGGCCCAGCGCATGACCTCGGTCTTGGTGGAGCCGGTGTCCGTGATCACCGCCTGCGGCGAGACGACCGGGGCGATCTCCTCCATCATCTTGCGGACCGCGAGGAGCGGCGTGGCGAGGATGATCAGGTCGGCACCCTCCGCCGCGTGCTGCGGCGTGTGCATGACCGTGTCGATCGCACCGACCTTCTTCGCCATCTGCGCGACATCCGGGTAGCGGTCGTAGCCGACCACCTCCACGCGCCCCTTCGTGGCGTCGCCCCGGAGCCGCAGGCCGATCGAGGACCCGATGAGTCCGGTGCCGAGGATCGCGACGCGCACGGTCTGCTCCTGTCTGCCCGGCAGCCTGCCGGGCTGCTGATCGTACAACGTGGCTTCCGGCCCGTGGGCGCACGGGATCCGGGCTACAGTTGATCGTCCAGCGCGACGAACCGCGCGAGCGCCGGGTCGTCTGCGGGCGGCCGCTGCGTGTGCCGCCGCACGAGCTCGACGACGCGCGGCGCGCTGCCCGCCTCCTCCAGCCGTGCGGCGCCCAGCACGGCGTGGTGACGGAGCCGCCACAGCGCCTGCCGCCACGAGGCGCCGCGCTCCGCCTCGAGGCGCCGGGCGAGCGCCGGGCTCGCCGCGTCCAGCAGCACGAAGGCGACGCGATGCCACGTCCGCAGCCGGCCCTTGCCCACGTCATGCACCAGCGCGGCGGTCAGCTCCTCCGCCCCGGCGTCGCGCGCGCGGAGCGCCTCGAACAGGTCGAAGGAGTGGCGGCGGTCACGAGCCTCAGCGCCCAGGAACAGCGCGAACTCCGCGGGCGTGAGCTGCGCGCGCGCCGCCTCCACCTCGTGCGGCGCGAGGAAGGGGCGCAGGCCGTGCGTGAACTGGTAGACGCGGTAGCGGGCGCGGGCCAGCCGGCGGCGCGGGCCGCTATCCGAATCCACTGGGGTTGCCCACGAAGAGGTCGAGGAGCAGGTCGACGATCGGCCCGGTGACGATGAACAGGCTCACCGCGCCGTTGGTCAGGAACGGGGCGAAGATCAGCAGCATCAGGATGCCCATGCCCCACGGCTCCAGGCGCTGGTACTGCCGCGCGAGGTCGGCGGGCAACAGCCCCATGAGCACCTTCGACCCGTCCAGCGGCGGAATCGGCAGCAGGTTGAACACCGCGAGCAGCACGTTCAGGAGCACGACCGTGCCCAGGAAGAGGCCCAGCAGGTCCGCCGGCGTCTTCGTCCAGACCTCCGCCCAGCGCTCGGCGGTGGCGGAGCCGACGAAGGGGTGCCAGAACGGGACCCACTGCATGCGGATCGGCAGCGCGGCAAGCGCCGCGACCACGAGGTTGCTGGCGGGCCCGGCGAAGGCGATCAGCAGCATGGAGCGCTGCGGGTTGGGCGTGTAGTTCGGGTTCACGGGGACGGGCTTCGCCCAGCCGAAGCCGGCGAACAGGATCATCGTCGTCCCGATCGGGTCGTAGTGCGCCCGCGGGTCGAGGGTCAGGCGGCCCATCAGTCGCGCCGTGGGATCGCCCAGGCGGTTGGCCACGAACGCGTGGCAGTACTCGTGGAAGATCAGCCCCACGAGCATGGAGAAGCCGAACGCCGCGATCAGGATCGCGAACGCGTCCGGCGCCGAGAAGAGCAGCGAGAAGTAACGCAGGATCATTGAGATCGAGCATATCAGGCGGATATGACTGATCTGCTTGATCCAGTGCGTGCTTTCCGTTGACGCGGGTGATCCCGAAACCTATGGTGGACGCACCGTCCCCGGGCGCTCGCAGGGCGCCGCCCACCATCAACCTGGACCCTGTGCTCGGGCGAGCCGGGTATCCACTTGAACGAAAGGGCTGAGGGCCACGCCGTCACCGACGCCGGACCTTGGCGGGGACCCGGCGATCGCAGGCCACCCGGCCGCGGCGCGTCCATCCATGGCACGAGCACCCCGCCTGCCCCTGCCCCGAGATCGACGTACCACCGTGCTGGTCGCGGTCGGCGTCCTCGTGCTCGTGACCGCGACATGGGGCGTCATCCGCCTGCTCCCGGTGAGCGCGCGCCAGAGCAGCACGACCGGCGTGCCGAGGCTCGTCTTCGCCGCCTTCGGGCAGACCTCTGACCTCATTTATGTCGCCCCCGCGACCCGCCCGGACGAGCGGACGGTCATCGACACCGTCTCCCACGCGGAGGGCTGGGGCATCAACCCCGGGCCGATGTACCGCGACCTAGTGGCGTTCAACGCGATCCCGGCCGGCACCCCGGGCCAGCGAGGCGCCCCGGCGGACCTGTGGCTGCTCAACGCGAGCACGCGCGAGCGGACGCGCCTCGCACGGGACGCGGACCTGCTGGTGAAGCCGCAGTTCACGGCGGACGGCCGCGCCGTCCTCTACCGCCGCTCGGATGGCGAGCTGCAGTCGATCGTCCGCGTCGACCTCGAGTCGCAGGCGCGCACCGTGCTGTACGAGGAGCGCACCGCGTTCGGCGTGCTGCCCATGGGCACGGACCGGGGCGGCGCGCTGCTCTTCGCGCGGCTGTCCACCGCGGGCACGGATGTCTTCCGCAAGCCGGCCGGCGGGGAGCCGAAGCTCGCGTTCCATGCCTCGGACGAACTGGCGCGCGACTGGCAGGTGTCGCCGGACGGGCGGTCCGTCGCGTTCCTCGCGCAGGAGTCGAACGGCGAGCGCGTGGTCTACCGCACCCAGGTCGCGATGATCGAGGAGGGGCGGATGCTCGACCTGCAGGAGCCGGCGACCGGCGAGCAGTACGGCCCGGTCTGGACGCCGGACGGGGCGAACCTCGCCGTGGGACAGGAGCCGATGGGCGGGGCGAGCGCGCCGGTCGCGCTGCTGAGCGCGACCGCCTCGCCGGCGGCGCTGGCCGCGCCGAAGCAGGGCTTCGACGTGCCTTTCGCCTGGAGCGCGAACGGAACGTACCTGGCGGCGCGCACGTTTGACGGGAAGAACTCCACCGACGCCGGCCGCGAGACGGCCGTGGTGATCGCGCGGAGCGGGGAGCGCTATCCGGTGTCCGCGCCGGGCGAGGTGATCCTGGTGGGGTGGTTGCCGAATGCCTGACCGTCCCGCCCTCCTCCGCGTGCTCGGCGTCCTGCTGGTGCTGGCGGTGCTCAGCGCCTCGACGCTGATCGCGCCCCGGCCGCCGCGCTCCGCGGAGGCGTGCGCCTTCGACCCGTGGCGGCCCGACGCGTACGAGGCGGACCAGCAGCGCGCGAAGTACAACGCGGCGATCGAGGCCGCCTCCGTGAACCGGCTGCTGCCGAGCGACGCGTTCTTCGCGCTGCCGCCCATCGAGCGCGGCGTGCGCGGGAACCGCGTGGACGGCGCACCGTTCATCCCGGCGGTGTTGCTGAAGTCGATCGCGTGGGTGGAGTCGACCATGACGCAGGCGGCGCGCGCCGTCGCGTTCGACTCGGTCGGCCCGGCGCAGATCTCGTTCGACTGCGGGCACGGGATCATGCAGGTGACCACGGGCATGACCACGCCGCTGGGCCCGGACAACACTCCGTCCGCGCGGCAGGCGAGCATCGCGACACACTTCGCGTACAACATCGCGCGCGGTGCGCAGATCCTCGCGGAGAAGTGGAACGCGTCGCCGGACCAGATCCCGGTCGCGGGGATCGACACGAACGCCGACCCGGCGATCGTGGAGAACTGGTACTTCGCGGTGTGGGCGTACAACGGCTTCACCGGCCCGGGCGCGAACATCAGCAACCACCCTGCGGACCCGCAGTTCGGCGCGTGGCCGCGCCCCGCGTACGCATGCGATGGGACGCAGGCGCGCAACCGCTACCCGTACCAGGAGCTCGTGTGGGGCTGCATGGCGCGCCCGGAGTCGAGGAACGGCGTGCCGCTGTGGCAGGCCGTGCCCGCGACGCTGCCCAACCTGACCAACGCCGTGATCGCCCGCGCGCTGAGCGTGACCAACTGGGCCTACCCCTACAGCGGCATGGACATGCCCACCGCGCAGCCGGCGCATGTGGTCCAGCCGCCCTCGATCATCCTGCCGCCGCAGCAGCTGCTGGGCGCGCCGGTGTTCCAGACCTCGGCGCAGCGGCTCACGATCAACGTGAATGCGACGGGTGACGCCTCGAAGGGCACCGTCCGCATCCGCAACGCGGGCACCGGCGTGATGACATGGATCGCGACGACGAACGACCGCTTCCTCGTGCTCTCGCCGCCCGCCGGCGTGGCCGTGGGGAGCGACCTGCGATGCGTGCAGTCGGCGGCGTGCCCGGACGGTACGCTGGTGATCACGGTGAACCCGACGCTGCTGCCCGCCTCGAGGGCGAGCGGGACGATCCTGCTCTCGTCACCGAACGGCGGCGGCCAGCAGGTTACGATCAGCGTGGACGTGACCGCGGAGTTCAGCATCGGCGCGCCCGGCACGAGCCGCGCGAGTCCGTAGCCCCCGCGCACGAGGAAAGGCGACCGCCATGCTCCGAGGCTGGATCGACGCGGTTCGCCGCAATCACGGCGTGGAGCACGCCACCGTCGCGGTCCTCTTCTCCCGCACCGGCCCGCAGCGCATCGCCGGGCGGGCGAGCGCGGACGGGTTCTTCATCCTGGGCAACGTGGACGAGGACCAGCTCCTGTCCTGTGCGCGCGAGGCGCTCGACCGGATGCAGCGCGGCGAGGGCGACCTGGCGGTCTCCCCGCACTGCGGCACGAACATCGCCGTGACGGCGGCGCTCTCCACGCTCGCCACCATGAACACCTTCGCGAAGCACCCGGAGCGCCGCCTGCGCGACCGCTTCGGCGACGCGTTCACCGGCTCGATATTCGCGATCATCGCCGCGCAGCCGCTCGGCCGTCTCGTGCAGAAGTACCTCACGACGCGGGACGACGTGGACCGCATGCGGATCGTGGAGGTGCGCACGTACTTCCCCGGCGTGCGGAAAGTGTTCACCAGCGGCGCGTAGTCCTCGCCACCCCGCAAGCCATCCGTCACACCTGGCTCGCCCCGCGCAAGCCGGACGCTACCTTCCCTGCGTAGCCTCGGACGCAGGGAGAGGAGGCGCGCGATGGTCTCTGGCGGCGATCCCGCGGGCGAGCGCACCCAGCGCGACGACTTCACGGACGACCTGCGCCCGCCCGAGCGCACCGGCCTCGATGTCGGCCCGCCGAGGTGGGAGGCGCTGGGGTACCAGACGGCGTACGACCTGAAGGTCGTGCACCGCACCATGCCCGCCCTGCCCGACGACGACCTGAAGCGCATCCCGGTCGTCCCGGACGGCGTCCGGCTGGAGCAGGGTGAGACGTACGTCGACCTCGAGGACCTCGCGACGCCGCCGTTCCGGGCGACGGCCGGGCGCACGGCGGAGGCCGGGCGAGCCTACGTGCCGAAGTCGGAGATCGACTACGACCTGTGGAACCGGATCCTCGACCAGGTGGCGAAGCCGTAGCGCCTCCCCCCAATGGAGGAACACATGACCCGACATCCCGACCAGCAGACCTACGGCTGCCCGCAATGCACGAAGCGCTTCGATAACCAGGAGGCGCTGCTGCAGCACCGCCGCGACGAGCACGACGTGCGGGACGCCGAGGGCCGCGCGACGCCGGAGCCGCGCTAGAAGAGCGAGCCCTGCATCTCCGGCTCCGCCTCATCGAGGCACGCGGGATCGTCGTGCGCCACCGAGTTCACGCGCGTGGAGACGGCGGTCCGCACCAGGTAGTCGTCCGCGACCGGCCGCAGCAGTTCGTGCAGGCGCTCGGGGCGCTGCCGCGGGTACAGCCACTCCTCGATCGCGTCGTCGTCCGGAAGGATGACGGGCATGCGGTCGTGGATCGGGGCGACGAGGCCGTTCGGGCCGGTGGTGATGATCGTGAACGTGGTCATGGGCGCCGCCTCGTGGCGCAGGCGCGCCTCCACGTACAGCCCGGCGAACGCGAATACCTCGCGCCCCGGCCGGTGGAACCAGAACGGCCGCCGCTCCTTCGCCTCGCCGACCCATTCGAAGAAGCCGTCGGCGGGGATGATGCACCGCGTGGCCTGGAAGGCGTCGCGGAACGGGCGGCGTGACTCCAGCGTCTCCGCGCGCGCGTTGATGTGCTTCGCCCCCTCGCGGCGGCTCGGCTCCCACCAGTTCACCAGCCCCCACGTCGCGTGCGTCACCGCGCGCTCCTCGTGGTCCACGCGCGCGATCCAGTGCTCCTGCATCGGCGCGATGTTCCAGCGCGGCGTGTAGCGGTCCTCGAACACCTCGCTCGGCGCGATGCCGAGGCTGGCGGCGACGAACTCAACGTTCTCCGGGGTCAGCGTGAAGCGTCCGCACATGACCTGAGTGTACCGAGGACGGCGACGCCCCTGCTGCCCGGAGCGGCGCGCTCGGCTACGCTCACGGCCATGCGCACCGTCCTTCCGCCCTCGCTCGCCCGCGTCCTTGCGCCCGCGGTCGCCGGCGCGCTCGCGCTCGCGTGCTACCTGTTCACGATCAGCCCCCACATCGGCCTGCTCCACGGCACGGTGGACGGCGCGGAGCTCGTCGTCGTCGCCTCGAAGCTGGGCGTGGCGCACCCCCCCGGCTCGGCGATCTGGATGCCGCTGGGGTGGGGCGCGCTGAACGGGCTCACCGTCATCCCCGAACCCGCGCTGCGCACCAACGTGCTCTCCGCGGTCCTCATGGGCGCCGCCGTCGCCGCGCTCGCCGTCGCCACCATGCGCTGGCGGCCGACGACGCCGCCCTGGGCCGCGGCGCTCGCGGGGCTCCTCGGCGGCCTCGCCCCGATCGTCTGGGCGGAGGCGATCGTCACCGAGGTCCTCGCGCTGCAGGCGCTGCTCGCCGCGCTCGCACTCGCGCTGGCGATCGAGGCGAGCGCGGGACGGCGTTGGCCGCTGTTCGCGCTCGTGCTGGGACTGCTGGCGTGGAACCACCCGACCGGCCTCGCCCTCGGCGTGCCGCTCGGGCTCGCAGCGGTCGTGCGCGCACGACCGCCGAGGCGGGCGTGGCCGTGGACGGTCGCGGCATTCCTCGCGCCGGGGCTCTACACCGTGGCGTACCTCCTGCTGCGCGCGGACGCGGCGATCGCGTGGGGTGACACGGGGACGCTGCCGGGTGTGTGGGCGCACCTGTCCGGGACGGCCTACCAGCGCGTGATCGACCTCTCCCCCGCGCACCTCGGCGGCGCGGTGCCGGCGTCGCTGCGGCTCGCGCTGTGGCAGGTGCCACCGCCGCTCTGGCCGCTGCTGCCGGTCGGCGCGGCGCTGCTGGCGCGGACGCGGCCGCTGCTCGCCGGGGCGCTCGGCGTGGCCGTGGCGCTGCTCGTCGTCTTCGTCGCCGCCTACCGCGCCACCGGGCACGAGGACTACCTCGCGCCGGTCGCCTTCGTGGAGGCGATGCTGGCGGCGTGGGGTGCGGAGGCGCTCTGGGGCTGGCTGCGACCGCGCGTCCCCGGCATGTCGATGCGCGCGGCGGTCGCGGTGTGCGCCGCCGGGCTCGTCGTCGTGTGGGCGGCCTACGTGGGGACGCGCGTCACGCTCCGCGGCGACACGCGCATCCTCGACGAGGCGCGCGCGACGCTCGCGTCGGCGCCGGCCGGCGGGGTGCTGGAGGTCACCGGCGACGTGCAGACGTTCCCGCTCTGGTACGCGCAGGCGATGCTGGGCGAGCGCCCCGACGTGACGATCCGCAACACGCGCGGGCTGGCGCCCACGCTGCGCGGCGGCGAGCAGGTGCGCTAGGGCTGAGGCTCGCCCGCCGACGTGCGGCCTGCCGCGAGGCGCGCATCGAGCAGTTCGAGCCACGCCATCTGCGGCGGCGTGGGGGCGACCTCCGGGCGGGCGGCGAAGACGAGCCGTTGCGCCTCGGCGAGGGTGAGTTGCTGCTGCATGAGCAGCGCGATCGCGATCGTCGGCGTGCGCCCCATCCCCGCGTGGCAGTGGACGTACAGCGCCTGGTCCTGGCCGGCATCCGCCTCGCGGTCGAGCCAGTCGAGGATCGTCTCCAGTTGCTCGTCCTCGGGCGCCGCGCGGTCCGCCACGGGGATGCGCCGCCAGCGCAGGCCGAGCTGCTCCATCACCACCGGGTCGTCGGAGGCCTCCTCGCGCAGGTCGAGGACGTGCGTGATCCCCTGCGCCACCAGCTCGCCGATGCGGTCGGGGCCGAGGGCCGGGCCGATGTAGAGCCAGGGAGCGACGCGGTCCACGCGGTCCGTGCCGCGAGGCGTCCTGCTGCCGGACGCACCGCCCGAGAACAGCGCGCGCAGCCGATCGCCGAGGGACACCGTTGCCGCCCGCTACCCGCTGCGGCCGGGCTCGCGGTCGAGCTCGGCGTCCGCGCCGATCACCTCGTCGTCCTCGGACTCGGCGGGCGCACCCTCGACGGTCGCGGCCACCGGCTCGCGCGTCCCCGGCGCGTCGCCGCCGCGGCCCCAGCGGCTCCCGTTGGTCGCGGAGCCGGACGCGGCCTCGGCCTCCTTCGGGTCGGTCAGGTCGCCCACGCGGAGCCGCTCGCGGCGCGGTTCCGCGCCATCGCCCTCGCCGTACACGCGGCCGTAGCCGCGCCCGTAGTAGTAGTACGCCTCGCGCGAGGCGACGCGGTTGATGATGATGCCGGCGATCGGGCGACCGGACTGGGCCAGTTCCTCCACGGTCGCGCGGAGCTGCTGCGTCCTCGTGTGGTGCGCGCGCGCGACGATGAGCAGGCCGTCCGCCAGCGTGGCGAGGACGGAGGCGTC
>JBFWQJ010000004.1:0-29962 GCA_050249515.1 Dehalococcoidia bacterium
CCATGTACTCGCTGCGCGTCACGGAGCGCGAGAGGATGCCGTCCGCGATGATGCCGGACTCGCCGCTGACGGCGCTGCTGGAGAGCACCGCGACGGCGAGGCCGCTGATCGGGATCAGCACGGCGGCGAGGTAGGCGGCCAGCGTCTCGGACGCCAGTTCATCCTCGTTCGCGGCGACGGCGACCAGGAAGAGCGCGGGCGCGACGAGCAGCGGCAGCCAGATGCGCGTGATCCAGGAGCGGGTCAGCAGCCCCAGGTCATACCGCAGGATGGCCAGGAATGCCTGCATCGCTCTCCTCCTTCGCTCCACCGATCTCCTGCGTGGCGGCCCAGGCAGCGGCGCGCAGGAAGCCGCGCGTGCGGTCCTCCTCGAGTCGGCGCAGGAACGCCTCCTCGATCTCGTCGGCGCCGGTGTTGATGTGCAGCAGTTCCACGCCGGTGCGGTCGATCAGCTGCAGGACGCGGGTGATGTACTCGGGCAGCGCCTCCGTGCCGAGGAACGTGAGGCGGAACTCCGCACCCAGCCGCTCGTAGCGGACGGAGCCGATCTCATCGAGCGTGTGGATCTGCTGCTCGAAGGCGGTCGTATTGCCCTCGATCTCCACGGAGATCGTGCCCTGCCGCGCCAGGCGGCGCATGTCCGCCATGGGCCCGGCGTAGATCATGCGGCCCGCGGAGATGATGCCGACGTCCGAGCAGACGCGTTCGACATCGGACAGGATGTGCGTGGCGATGATGATCGTGCGGTCGCGGCCGGTGAGCTCGCGGATCAGCTCGATCGTCTGCTTGCGGCCGGCGGGGTCCAGGCCGCTCGTCGGCTCGTCGAGGATCAGGAGCTCCGGGTCGTTCATGAGCGCGGCGGCGATGCCGAGGCGCGTCATCATGCCGGTGGAGAAGCCCTCGATCTTCTGGGCGGCGGCGTTCGTGAGGTCGACGGCCTGGAGCAGCCGCGCGAGCTGCACCTTGGCGCGGTCCTGCGACATGCCGATCACCGAGCCCACGAACTCCAGGAACTGGATCGGGGTCATGTACTTCGGGAACGACGGGTTCGTCGGCAGGTAGCCGATGCGGCGGCGGATGTCCGCGCGCTCCGCGGTCATCGGCTCGCCGAGCACCTGCACCGTGCCCGCGGTCGGCTTCTGCAGGCCGAGGAGGATGCGGAAGGTGGTGGACTTGCCGGCGCCGTTGGGGCCGACGAGTCCGAAGACGGTGCCCTTCTCCACGCGCAGGTCCAGCGCGTTCAGGGCGATGTACCGGTTCTGGTAGATCTTGGTGAGGTCGGTGGTCTGGACCACGTGCATGGGCAAGCCCTCGGCGGCCCGTCTCTGGGAGGCGGACGGCGACGCAAGGCGGCTCGGGCTGGGGGCCCGCGGGGTGCGCCGCCGCCGGCGCGGTCCACGGGCGGGAGCCGCTCGGCACTCATCATAACGGCGAGGTCGGTGGTGGGAAAGGCGAGCGAGGGGTCTCCGGGATCTCTCGCTCAGATTGCGGCGTACCCCTCGTGCCGATCGGCGGCGAGGCATACACTCCGCGAATGCAGCGCGTCCTTGTCATCTCGCGCGATACCGACGTCCTCCGATCGGTGGAGGCTGCGGCGCGCCCTGATGGGCGCACGGTGCGCGCGGAGGCGGCCGTGGACGCCGCGCTGGTCGCGGTGCGCGACTGGCGTCCCGCGCTGCTGCTGGTGGACATGTCGGTCGGACTGACCAGCGGCGGCCTCGCCGCGCTGCTGCGGGACCCCGCGGTGGCGGAGGCAACGGCGGTGATCGCGATCGTGGAGCCGGACCAGCTGGGGCTGGTGGGCGCGGGCGTGAAGGTGGACGACTTCGTCCTGTCGCCCATTGACGACGCGGAGCTGCGGCTGCGGATGTCGCGCCTGATCTTCGAGCGCACGGGGCAGGGAGACGGGCACGTCATCCGGCACGGCGCGCTGGTGATCGACCTCGAACGCTACAAGGTGACCGTGGACGAGGAGGTCGTGGACCTCACGTACAAGGAGTACGAGCTCCTGCGGTTCCTGTCATCTAACCCCGGCAAGCCGTTCACGCGCGAGGCGCTGCTGAACCAGGTGTGGGGGTACGACTACTACGGCGGTTCGCGGACGGTGGACGTCCACGTCCGGCGCATCCGCTCCAAGATCGAGCGGGGCGAGCCGTTCATCGAGACGGTACGGAACGTGGGCTACCGGTTCGTGGACGCGCCCTCTCAGGCGGCCAACGAGGGGGCGAGGCGATAACCGACGCGCGTGACGGTATCGATCACGTCCGCCTGATCGCCGAGTTTCGCGCGGATGCGGGAGACGATGACGGCGAGGCGGCGGCGCGCGTCCGGCGCGGTGTCGCCCCAGAGCGCCTCGGCCAGCCGCTCGTACGGGACGACGCGTCCGTCCTGCTCCGCGATCGCCCAGAGCGCGTTGAACTCCAGGAACGTCAGCCGCACTGGACGTCCGTGCGCGGTCACCAGGAACCGCTCACGGTCGATCACCAGGTCACCGGCGTTGATCATCGTCGCGCTCCGACTTCGTTGGGCTGGGGACTCCCCGGGAGCCTCGTCGGGCGTGGGTGCCGGCGAGCGGGGGATGTTGCGTTCCACGTTCAAGGTGCTCGCCAGTCGACTCCTTTGCTGCGGCCAGTGTCTGAGCGCGGTGTTTCTTGCTCGCGTCGCGTTCGTGAAGTCTCGATGTCCCAAATGTTTCAGCGTCGCCGGGGCCGCCCGGGGCGCACGACCCCTGCCGGGGTGAGCGCGCCGGGCGCGCAGTTGCGGGGGTAGGGTGACGACGATCCACGATCTGAAGGAGCGGATGGACGCCGCCGGGGTGACGCGCGTGGACCTGCGCGTCACCGACCTCCTGGGCCGGTGGCACCACTTCGCCGTGCCCGCGGACCAGTTCACGGGCGACGCCGTGACGCGCGGCATCGGCTTCGACGGCTCGAGCCTGCGCGGCTTCCAGAGCATCGACGCGTCAGACATGCTGCTGCGCCCCGACCTGGACAGCGCCGTGATCGACCCGACCGAGGCGGTCCCGACGCTGGCGGTCGTCTGCGACATCGTCGACCCGGTGTCGGGGGCGCGGTACTCGCGCGACCCGCGGCATGTGATCGCGAAGGCGGAGGCGCACCTGTCGGCGAGCGGCGTGGCGGACACGGCATACTTCGGCCCGGAGCTGGAGTTCTTCGTCTTCGACGACGCGCGGTTCCAGCAGTCGGGGAACACGGCGTTCTACTACGTGGACTCCGCGGAGGGGGACTGGAACTCCGGCCGCGACGAGGCGCCGAACCTCGGTTTCAAGATCCCGGCGAAGGAGGGCTACGCGCCCGCGCCGCCGTTCGATTCGCTGGCGCCGCTGCGCTGGGAGATGGCGGAGGCGATCCGCCGTGCCGGCGTGCAGGTGGAGGTCCACCACCACGAGGTGGCCTCCGGCGGGCAGTGCGAGATCGCGACGCGCTTCGCCACGCCGCAGCGCAAGGCGGACGAGACGCAGTGGTACAAGCACATCGTCCGGAACGTGGCGCACGCCAACCGGCGCGTGGCGACGTTCATGCCGAAGCCGATCTTCGGCGACAACGGCAGCGGGATGCACACGCACCAGTCGCTCTGGAAGGACGGCGCCCCGCTGTTCTTCGACAGCAACGGGTACGCCGGGCTCTCGCTCACCGCGCGCCACTACATCGGCGGGCTGCTCACGCACGCGCCGGCGCTGCTGGCGTTCTGCGCGCCGAGCACGAACTCCTACAAGCGGCTCGTCCCGGGGTTCGAGGCTCCCGTGAACCTGGCGTACTCCGCGCGGAACCGCTCCGCCGCGGTGCGCATCCCCACGTACTCCGAGTCGCCGGCGCAGAAGCGCGTGGAGTTCCGGCCGCCGGATGGCACGGCGAACCCCTACCTCGCCTTCGCGGCGATGCTGATGGCGGGGCTGGACGGGGTGCAGCGCCAGATCGACCCGGGCGACCCGCTGGACCGCAACATCTACGAGCTCCGGCCGGACGAGGCGGCAAAGGTGCCGCACGTCCCGGCGACGCTGGAGGCGGCGCTCGACGCGCTGGAGGCAGACCAGGCGTTCCTGCTGGCGGGGGACGTGTTTACCCCGGACCTGCTGGAGCGGTGGCTGGAGATCAAGCGGGACGAGGTGCGCGCGCTGCGGCAGCGGCCGACGCCCTACGAATATGAGCAGTACTTCAACGGGTAGTGAGCGACGGCCGCGCCGGCGAAACAATCCGGACATATCCGTGGCGGTAGGATTGATGGATGAACGATATGGTTGACCTCGACTCCCGGCAGCACGTGCTGCAGGCGTGCCGCGACCACGACGTGAAGTTCATCCGGCTGTGGTTCACGGACATCCTGGGGATGCTCAAGTCCGTGGCGATCACCACGGAGGAGCTGGAGCACGCGCTCCTGGACGGGGTCACCTTCGACGGCTCGGCGATCGAGGGCTTCGCCCGACAGGACGAGGCGGACATGATCGCGGTGCCGGACCCGGCGACGTTCCAGATCATCCCGTGGCGCCCGCGCCCGCAGGCGGTGGCGCGCATGTTCTGCGACATCCGCCAGCAGAGCGGCGAGCCGTTCATCGGCGATCCGCGGAACGTGCTGAAGCGCGTGCTGGCGGACGCCGCGCAGCGCGGCTTCACGTTCTACGTCTCGCCGGAGATCGAGTACTTCTACTTCAAGGACCAGCACGGGACGGAGCCGCTGGACCAGGGCGGCTACTTCGACCTGACGCCGCTGGACACCGGCAGCGACCTGCGCCGCGAGACGGTGCTGACGCTGGAGGACATGGGCATCGGCGTCGCGCTCAGTCACCACGAGGGCGCGCCGAGCCAGCACGAGATGGACCTGCGGTACACGGACGCGCTGACCATGGCGGACGCGGTGATGACGTTCCGCGTCGTCGTGAAGGAGATCGCGATGCGCCACGGGGCGTACGCGACCTTCATGCCGAAGCCGATGGCGGGGCAGAACGGCTCCGCGATGCATCTGCAGCTGTCGCTGTTCCGCGGCGAGCAGAACGCGTTCTTCGACGCGGCGGACGCGGAGCAACTGTCCGGAGACGCGCGGCACTACATGGCGGGGCTGCTGAAGCACGCGGGCGAGCTGTCGCTGGTGACGAACCAGTGGGTGAACTCGTACAAGCGCCTCGTCCCCGGCTACGAGGCGCCGACGTACGCGACGTGGTCGCACCACAGCAACGCGGACCTGGTGCGCGTGCCGGAGCGCAAGCCCGGCGGCGACGAGGCGACGCGCATTGAGTACCGCGCGCCGGACCCCGCGACGAACCCGTACCTGGCGTTCGCGGCCGTGCTCGCGGCGGGCCTCGCCGGCATCGACGGGAAGTACCCGCTGCCGCTGCCGACGCAGTCCGCGCACCGGCTGTCGGACGCGGAGCGCGCGGCGCGCGGCATTGAGTCGCTGCCGGTGTCGCTGGGCGAGGCGATCGAGCGCTTCGACCAGTCCGCGCTGATGCGCGCGACGCTGGGCGACCACATCGTCGACTCGCTGGTGGCGAACAAGCGGCTGGAGTGGGCGGCGTACCGGCAGCAGGTCACGCCGTACGAGCTCGACCGCTACCTCGGGCTGCTCTAGCCACCTCGAGGCGGCCGCTATCAAACGACTCGTGTTCGTGGTGGCCGCGGCGGGGTATCCTCGCGGGCGACGCCGCGTCATGCAGCGCGGCAGCCGGAGGGCTCGTGGCTGATCTCGAAGACCTGACGCCGGAGATGAAGGCGGCCATCGGCCGGGAGAGCGCACCCGTGGTGCACGAGGTGACGACGCTCGGCATCCGCACCTTCGCCCGCGCGGTCGGATACACCAACCCCGTCTACTACGACATCGACGCCGCGAAGGCGAAGGGGCACCGCGACCTGCTGTCGCCACCGGGCTACTACGGGATGCCCGTGTACCACCCCGGCGCCGCGACCGGCGGCGAGGAGGACCCGGGCGCCGGGCTCTTCACGCGACGCCTCAACGGCGGCACGGAGGTGGAGCCGGTGCAGGACGTGTACGCCGGCGACGTGCTGGACGCCGTCACCCGCGTGACGGAGCTGCAGCTGCGGCAGTCGCGCCTGGGCCAGATGCTCGTGCGCGTCGCGGAGACGGTGTACACGCGGCAGTCGGACGGCGTCGTCGTCGGCCGCATCCGCAACACCGGCCTGCGGTACTAGGAGGCGGCGATGGCACAGGTGACCTGGGACGACGTGACCGAGGGCCAGGAGATCTCCATCGTGGAGGAGATGCCCTCGCAGCGCCTCGTGGTGTGGGCCGCGGGGTCCGGCGACTTCTACCAGATCCACTATGACGACACGATCGCGAAGGAGAACAACCTCCCCGGGATCATCGTCCACGGTGCGCTGAAGGGGATGATCGTCGGGCGGCTGCTGGACGAGTGGGTGGGCGACGCCGGGCGCATCGTGCGGTGGGGCGTGTCCTACCGCGGCATGGACCCGGCGCGACAGCCGATCACCGTCTGGGCGCGCGTCACGAAGAAGTACGAGGACGGCGGCCGCGCGCTGCTCGACCTCGACGACGGGGTGCGGCAGCAGGACGGGACGACGGAGACGACGCCCGGCACCGCCACGGTGGAGCTGCCGCGGCGGGCGCAGCGCGCGGCCGCCGAGGCGTAGACAGCAAGAAGCCCGGCCGCGAGGCCGGGCTTCTTCGTGCACTCGTTCGGTTCGAGGGCTAGTGACCGCCGGCGGCCTTCGCGGGGGCGGCCTCGGTCGCGGCGGTGTGGACCACGGCCGGGGCGTTCTCGAACAGCGCGTAGGCGGCGCGGTCCGCGACGGTGTAGAGCGGGGCGCCCTGGATGCCGACGAAGACGATCAGCGCGAGGAGCGCGCCGGTCGTCAGGTAGCCGGTGCCGGAGACGCGCCACGGCGTCGCGTCGGCGGGCTCGTAGATGTACATCTGGCGGATCACCTGCAGGTAGTAGAAGAGGCTCACCGTGCTGCCGACGACGGCCACGACCACCAGCCAGAGGAAGCCGCCCTCGACGACCGCCTGGAACAGGATGAACTTCGTGAAGAACCCGGCGAGCAGTGGCATGCCGGCGAGCGAGAACAGCCCGGAGGTGATGACCACGGCGAGGTACGGGTTCGTCCGCGACAGGCCCGCGAAGTCCGTGATCTCTTCCTTACCGGTGCGGTTGTAGAAGTGGATGATCGCGATGAACAGCGCGAGGTTCGTGATGATGTAGCCGCCGAGGTGCACCAGCAGCGCCGAGGTGGCGATGTCCGAGATCGTCGTCACGGCCATCAGCATGAAGCCGCCCTGCGCGATGGACGAGTAGGCCAGCAGGCGCTTGATGTTGTGCTGCTGCAGCGCGATCAGGTTGCCGAAGACCATGGTCAGCGTGGCGATGATCGCCATCATCCACTGCCACTGCTCCAGCGCCGGCAGCAGCGGCCCGCCGAACCAGCGCAGGAACAGCGCGAGCGTCGCGCCCTTCGAGGTCGCCGACAGGTAGGCGGTCACGGGCATCGGGGCGCCTTCGTAGGCGTCCGGGGCCCACATGTGGAACGGGACGGCGGAGACCTTGAAGCCCAGGCCGGCGACGATCAGCGTCAGCCCCAGGAGCAGGGGCATCTGCAGGCCCTCGGCGCCCTCGGACAGGCCGGCGGCGATCTCGGTGTACTGGGTGGAGCCGGCCACGCCGTAGAGCAGGCTCAGGCCGTAGAGCAGCATCGCCGAGGCGACGCCGCCGAGGAGCACGTACTTCAGGCCCGCCTCGCCCGCGCGGCTGTCGTTCTTCGCGAGCGACACCGCGATGTAGAGCGAGAACGAGAGCACCTCGATGCCGAGGTAGGCGACGAGCAGGTCGCGCGCGCTGGCCATGAACATGGCGCCCACGGTGGAGAGCAGCAGCAGCGCGTAGAACTCCGCCGCGTGGTTCACGTGCCGGTCCACGTACTCGTAGGAGCCGAGCACCAGGACGATCGCCACGGCGATGAAGGTGACGCGGAAGAACGCGGTGAAGTTGTCGATGGTGACGAGGCGCGCGAAGTCCGTCGTCTGGTCGATCGCGAAGACGCTGAAGACGCCGGCGGCGACCAGCGCGATCAGCGTCACGGCGGGCGCGGTGCCTCGACCGGCCTTCTCCCAGAACATGTCGAAGAAGACCACGAGGACGGCGGCGCCGGCGAGGATGATCTCCGGCAGCAGCAGGCCCATGTTGAAGTTCAGCTCGTTGCCGAGGATGTCGGTCACTGGCGCGCTCCTACCCCGTTGGGTCGCCTCGGTTAGAGGGTGATGCCGGGGATGTTGATGATCGACGGTGAGATGCGCTCGATCCACGGGGACGGCCAGAGGCCGAGCGTGAGCATGGCGAGCGCCAGGACGACCGCGCCTGCGCGCTCCATCCAGGTGATCTCCTTCAGGTGCGCCCAGCGCGGGTTCATCTCACCGAAGAACGCCTGCGCGAGCACCCGGATCAGGTACGTCGTCGTGATCGCCGCGGTCAGCACGGCGATGCCGCCGACCCACGGGTACGACCGGAACGTGCCGATGAAGATGTGGATCTCGGCGATGAAGCCGGAGAGCCCCGGCAGGCCGAGCGAGGCCATGCTGGCGAAGATGAAGAAGATGGACCAGATGGGCATCTGCTTCGCCATGCCGGAGAAGTTCGGGATGTCGCGGTTGTGCGACTGGTCGTACATGCCGCCGATCAGGAGGAAGAAGAGGGCGGTCATCCAGCCGTGGGCCGTCATCTGGAGCACGGCGCCGTTCCAGCCGATCGCGTTGAACGTGCCCAGGCCGAGGAACACGTAGCCCATGTGCGAGACGGAGGAGAAGCCCATGAGCAGCTTCATGTCCGTCTGCCGCAGCGCGGAGATCGCGCCGTACAGGCCGGCGCCCGCGCCGACGATGATGAGCGCCGGCGACCAGTACTCCCCGCCCTCCGGCATCATCTGGTAGCCCAGGCGCACCACACCGAACGCGCCCACCTTCATCAGCACGCCCGCGTGGAGCATGGAGACGCTCGTCGGGGCGGCCGCGTGGCCGTCCGGGGACCAGGAGTGGAACGGGAACATGGCGCCCAGCGTGCCGCAGCCGATGACCAGCAGCGGGAAGAAGACCTTCTGGAATGCCGGGTCCTTGTGCGCCTCGAGCAGCACGACCATGTCGAACGTGCCGGCGCCCACGTGGGTGAAGAGCGCGAAGATGACGGTGAAGATGAAGATGGAGCCCGCGAGCAGCATCATCATCAGCTTCATGGCGCCGTACTCCTTGCGCGTGGAACCCCACACGCCGATCAGGAGGTACATCGGCATCAGCGCCATCTCGTAGAAGAGGAACCAGAAGAACAGGTCCAGGATGACGAAGGCGCCGTAGACGCCGGCGGTGACCAGGTACAGCAGGATGAAGTAGTCCTTCATCCGATCCTGGATCTTCCACGTCACCCACGTCGCCGGGACGACCACGACGCCGGTGAGCAGCACCAGCGACGCGCCGATGCCGTCCAGGCCGACCTTGAACTGGATGCCGTTCTCGCCGAGGAAGCCGACGTTCTGCATCCACGGCCAGGCCAGGACGCCCTGGAACTGCTCGCCGTTGAACTCGTAGCTGAAGAACACGTACAGCGACAGCGCCAGCATGATGATGCTGGAGAGCGCGGTCATGCCGATGACGACGGAGCGGAGCCTCGTCGGCACGAGGAAGAGGGACACCGCTGTGCCCAGCGGCAGCAGGCACAGCGCGAGCAGGACGTAGCCGTCAGCTTCGGTCATAGGTGGTGTTCGTCCTCGTTAGCCCTGCGATCCGAGCGCGATGATCGCGATGGCGACCATGCCCACGGCCATGCCCAGGGCGTAGTTGGGGATGCGCCCGGTCTGCAGGAACTTCAGGCGGTAGCCGAAGTACCCGACCGTCTGCGCGCCGCCATCGACGCCCGTCTCGTTCACGATGCGCTTGTCGAACCACGCCACGACGCCCGCGAGTCCGAGGATCACGCGGTCGATGATGGCCTGGTACAGGTTGTCCATGTAGTAGCGGTTGACCAGCAGCGCGTGCAGGTCCGGCGCCCAGCTGCGGGCGGCCACCGCGCGACGCGCGTCGCCGTGCCAGAACGCCACGCCGATGCCGATGCCGGCGAGCGCGGAGAGCGTAGCGATGCTCGCCAGCAGCCAGTCCGGCTCCGTGAACACGTGCGGGTGCTCGAGGTACACGAGCTGGCCGATGCCGCCGACGAAGCCGAGCGCCTGGCCGACCTGGTCCAGCGCGAAGAAGCCCGCGACCGTCGCCAGCGTGGCCAGCAGCACCAGCGGGCCCAGGATGATCCACGGCGACTCGTGCGCGTGGTCGTAGGCGTGGTGGTCCTTCGGCTCGCCGAAGAACGTCAGCAGCACGAGGCGCGTGCTGTAGATCGCCGTGAGGATCGCGCTGCCGGCGAGGGCGACGTACACGAGGATCGGGCCGTCGTGCAGGGCGGCGGCGAGGATCTCGTCCTTCGACCAGAAGCCGGCGAACACCGGGATGCCGGCGAGGGCGAGCGAGCCGATGACGAAGGTGGACGCGGTCCACGGCATCTTCTTGCGCAGGCCGCCCAGCTGCTCCACCTCCTGCGCGTGCGTCGCGTGGATCACGGAGCCGGAGCCGAGGAAGAGGAGCGCCTTGAAGAAGGCGTGCGTGAACAGGTGGAACATGGCCGCGCCCACGGCGCCGAGGCCGAGCGCAACGAACATGAAGCCGAGCTGCGAGACGGTGGAGTAGGCGAGCACGCGCTTGATGTCGTTGGCGACCAGGCCCATGGTCGCCGCCATCATGGCGGTGATCAGGCCGGTGTAGAGGATGAAGTCGCGGGCGATCAGCACCTCGGCGTACACGGGCGAGAAGCGGGCGACGAGGTAGACGCCGGCGACGACCATGGTGGCCGCGTGGATCAGGGCGGAGACGGGCGTCGGGCCCTCCATCGCGTCGGGGAGCCAGATGTGCAGCGGGAACTGCGCGGACTTACCGATGGCGCCGCCGAAGAGGAACATCATCGCAACGGTCAGGTACGTCTCGTCGATCGTCCCGGAGGTCGCGATCGCGATGATCTCCTGGATGTCGAAGGTGCCGGTCGCCCGCCACAGCATGATCGTGCCGATGATCAGGCCGACGTCGCCGACGCGGGTGGTGATGAACGCCTTCTTCGCGGCCTCGGCGGCGGACTGGCGCTCCCAGTAGAAGCCGATCAGCAGGAACGAGGCGAGGCCCACGCCCTCCCACGCCAGGATCAGCTGGATGAGGTTGCCGGAGATGACCAGCGTGAGCATGGCCGCGATGAAGAGGGAGAGGACGGAGTAGTACCAGAAGTAGCGCGGCTCACCGTGCATGTAGCTGACGGAGTAGATCATCACCATCAGCGCCACGATCGTGACCACCGGCAGCATGACCATGGTGATCGCGTCGACGTAGGTGCTGAACTCGATGATGAAGAAGCCGTTGCCGATGTTCACCCAGTCGAAGGCGAACACGTTGGTGCCCTCGGGCGCGAAGTGACCGTCATGGAAGGCGGCCTGGAAGCCCGGGAACATCGAGAACACGAGGGTGACGAGGGTCAGCCCGCCGAGGATGACGAGGAAGTCACCCTGTCGCGGCAGCAGCCGGCCGAGCAGCGCGACCACGATGAAGATCACCGCCGGGATCGCCGGAAGGATCCATGCCTGGTCCATGCCCACGGAGGGCCTGCCTTTCTCTCGACACCATCAGCGCGCGGGAGAGACCCGCGCGCGGTCATTACACCCTGAGGCCCGCTACCACTTGAGCGAGTGAGCCTCGTCCACGTTGGCCGTGCGGCGCTCACGGAAGAGCCGCAGCACGATGCCGAGCGCCAGGCCGACTTCGGCGGCGGCGACGGCGATGACGAACAGCGCGAACACCAGGCCGCTGAAGGCCTCCGGGTCGCGGTAGGTCGCGAAGGCGATGAAGTTGATGGCCACGGCGGCGAGCATGATCTCCACGGAGATCAGGATCAGGATCGCGCTGCGGCGCGCCAGCACCCCGTAGAAGCCGATGCCGAAGAGCAGGGCGGAGAGGACGAGGAAGTTCTCCAGGGGGATCACTGTGCGGCCTCCTCGCGCGCGGCGCTCTCGGCGCGGCGGGCGTTCACCAACGCGCCGGTGAAGGCGATGTCGAGCAGGAACGCGATGATGATGATCGGCAGGCCGAAGTCACCGAAGAGGCGGCGGCCGAAGTCCGGGAAGGCGACCAGGTGCGCCTCGGCCGGGCCCCACTGGCCCAGCACGGAGGCGGCGATGAAGACGCCGCAGATGATCGCGCCGACGCCGAAGGCGAAGGGCTTCTGCGAGCCGTCCGTGACCACCGGGTCGTCCTGCGCGTTGGTGAGCATGAGACCGAAGACGACCAGGATGATGACGCCGCCGCCGTAGACCAGGATCTGCACCAGCGCCAGGAACTCCGACAGCAGCAGCAGATAGATCGCGGCCACGCCCAGCAGCGTGCCGATCAGGCTCAGCGCGGAGTGGACCAGGTTCGGGAGCAGCACGGCGCCCAGCGCGCCGAAGAGGATGACCGCGGAGGCGAGGTAGAAGATGACCTCGCCGCCGGTGATGCGCGAGAGCATGTACAGGGCGATCAGCGCGACGAGGATCGGCCCCATCACCAACCCGGCGACCAGCCCGCCGGTCATGATGATGCGGTCGAATTGCGATGGCAGCGGAAGTCGTGCGAACAAGCGGCCCGTCCTCAATGCGCCGGCGCGTTGCCGCGTCGGCTCTGCGCTCTGCTACGCCTCGTTGGCCTTGCCCAGCACCGGGACCCACTCCTTGATGGCGCCGTTGTGCGCCAGGGTGGTCAGCTGCTGGAGGTCCATGACCAGGTCCTTGCGGTCGTGCACGGAGGTCTCGTGCCCGGCCCACGTGTTGTTCATGGCGATCGCGTCGAAGTTGCACACCTCGACGCAGATGTTGCAGCGCATGCAGCGCGCGTAGTCGATCCAGAACTTGTCGATGATCTTGCGGCGCGACGAGGTGCCGCCCACGGACTTGTGGTTCGGGTTGTCCTTCATCAGGACGGTCATGCACTCCACCGGGCAGGCGCGCTCGCAGGCGTGGCAGCCGGTGCAGAACGGCTCGTCGATGTCGTGGTCCCACAGCAGCAGCGGGAACGCGCGGTCGCGCTCCGGCAGGGGCTTGTGGACGTCCGGGTAGTTGCGGGTGACGGGCGGCCGGAGGAATACCGACAGCGTCGTCATCAGGCTCTTCGCGATACCTCTCATGAGGCCGCCTCGCTTTGCATTGCCATGGAGGTCTGCCGGTTGATGCGCGGCAGGCGGATCGCCCGCTCCGTCAGGCTGACCAGCAGCCACACGCCGATGAGGCCGAAGACGGTGAGGACGATGAACGGGAGCTGGTAGACCAGCACCAGGCCGTTCACCAGCACCTGCGCCAGCGACAGCGGGAGCAGGATCTTCCAGGCGTAGCCCATGAGCTGGTCAATGCGCAGGCGCGGCACGGAGGCGCGCACCCAGATCACCAGGAAGATGAGCAGCGATGCCTTCACCACGGTCAGCACCAGCTGCAGCGGCAGGCCGACCTCGAGGCCGAACGGCCACGCGTAGCCACCGAGGAACACGGCGCTAATCAGGATCGACATGATGAAGAGGCTGGCGTACTCGCCCAGGAAGAACATCGACCAGCGGATGCCG
Organism: Dehalococcoidia bacterium; assembly: GCA_050249515.1. GTDB lineage: Bacteria > Chloroflexota > Dehalococcoidia > UBA2979 > UBA2979 > SHYQ01. Next base: position 13,643 of record JBFWQJ010000004.1, read on the forward strand.
GAGTACTCCACGAACGGGCCGCCAACGACCTCCGACTCACCGACCGGGATGTCGAACGGCGGGCGGTTGAGCTCCGCGAGCGCGGCGATGAAGAAGATCATGAAGGCCATCGGCTGCCAGACGATGTTCGGGATGCCCGTCTGCGCCTCGACGATGGTGTTGATGTTGAGCGAGCCGGTGAGCATGGCGACGGAGAGGAGCGAGAGGACGAAGGGGAGCTCGTAGGAGATCGCCTGCGCCGCGGCGCGCATGCCGCCGAGCATGGCGTAGCGGTTGTCGGAACCCCAGCCGGACATCATCCAGCCGACGATGCTGACGGAGGACACGGCGACGAAGTAGAGGATGCCCAGGTCCAGCACGCGCACGCCCCAGCCGGCCATGAACGGCTGGACGACGAAGCCGAGGAAGATCGGCACGAACACCAGGTACGGGCCCAGCTCGAAGGTCCACGGGTCCGCGTTACGCGGGCGCAGGTCTTCCTTGCCGATGAGCTTGAGGGCATCCGCGACGGACTGCAGCAGGCCGAAGGGGCCGGTGCGCTGCGGGCCGACACGCGCGTGGAAGCGGCCGAGCACCTTGCGCTCGATGTAGATCAGGCCCATCGCGACCACCGTCATCAGGCCGACGATGATCAGCAGGCGGATGAGTCCGTCCAGCCAGGGGTTGAGGCCGAACAAGCCTTCGGTCACTAGCGGTCGACCTCACTCAGCACGATGTCGATGGAACCGAGCACGATGAGCGCGTCGGCCACGTAGGAGCCGATGGTCATGTGCCGGAGCGCCTGCAGGTTGGAGAGGCACGCGGAGCGGACCTTGAGCCGGTGCGGGCGGTTGCCGCCCTTGGACACCAGGTAGATCCCGAACTCGCCGCGCGGCGCCTCCGTGCGGAGGTAGACCTCGCCCGGGGGGGTGCGGAGCATGCGGGGCATCTTCTCCGGCATGATCGCGCCCGGCTTCAGGCGGTCGAGGCACTGCTCCACGATCTTGACCGACTCCGACATCTCCTCCAGGCGGCACAGGTACCGCGCGAAGACGTCGCCGTCGGTGTGGGTGATGACCTTCCAGTCGATCTCGTGGTAGCGGAGGTACGGCTCGTCGCGGCGGACGTCCAGCGGGACGCCGGAGGCGCGGATGGACGGGCCGCTCATGCCGAAGTCGATCGCGTCCTCGGCGGTGATGACGCCGATGCCCTTGGTGCGGGCGAGGAAGATCTCGTTCTTCGTCAGGAGCCCGTCGAAGTCCTTGATGCCCTGGCGCACCAGCGCCAGCACCTCGCGCACGCGGGCCGGGAAGTTCGTCGGGACGTCCCACGCCAGGCCGCCGGGGCGGAGGTAGGCGTACATCATGCGGTCGCCGGAGATCTCCTCGAACAGGTCGATGATCGCCTCGCGCTCGCGCCACGCGTAGATGAAGGCCGTGCCGAAGACGCCGATGTCGGTGCCGAAGGCGCCCATGAACATCAGGTGGCTGGCGATGCGGTTCAGCTCGACGAGGATCATGCGGATCCACTCGGCGCGCTCCGGCACCTCCAGCTCGGCGAGCTTCTCCACGGCCATGACGTAGGAGAGCTCCGCGTTCATGGCCGCCAGGTACTCCGTGCGGTCCATGAAGCCGATGCCCTGGCGGTAGTCCATGGTCTCGCAGAGCTTCTCGGCGCCGCGGTGGAGGTACCCGATGTACGGGATGACGTCCTTCACCACTTCGCCGTCCACCTGCATGACCATGCGGAACACACCGTGCGTGGACGGGTGCTGCGGGCCGACGTTGAGGAGGAGGTCCTGCGTCTCGAACTCGGAAGCGCTCTCAGTGACCACTACTGGTCCTCCTCGGAGTACCCCATGCCCTCGCCCTGGAGGATCTCGATCTCCGCGAGCGGGTGGTCCTTCCGGAGCGGGAAGGTGTCGTCCATGTCCTCCGGCATGAGGAGGGTGCGCGGGTCGGGGTGACCGGTGAAGCGCACGCCGAACATCTCCGCGGTCTCGCGTTCCAGCCAGTTGGCGGCGCGCCACACCGTGGTCGCCGTGTCGATGACCAGGTGGTCGTTCGACAGGGTGGCCTTCACGGTGAGGTTGTGCTTCGCGGTGGTGGAGTAGAGGTGGTAGACGACGTCGATGCCGTCCTCCTCGTTGTCCACGGCGGTGAGGCTGCGCAGGTAGTCGAAGTTGAGCGTGGCGTCCGTCTTGAGCGCCTTGAGCGCACGGACGACCTCCGCCGGCGGCACGTGGACGATCACGTCCAGGAAGCCGCGCTCCGCGGTGGCGGTGATGCCGGACAGCGCGCGGTCGACCTCGGCCCAGATGGTGCCGTCCAGGGTCAGCGCGGGGGTCGCCTCGTTCGTCTCTTCGGAAGTCATCGGCCGGTGGTCCCTCGCTCCTCCATGACCAGCTCCTGGAGCGCGAGGAAGGAGTCGATCAGGGCCTCCGGACGCGGCGGGCAGCCCGGCACGTAGACGTCCACGGGGATGATCTTGTCCACGCCCTGCAGGACGCGGTCGTAGCGGGTGTACGGACCGCCGTTGGTGGCGCAGGCGCCCATGGAGATGACCCACTTGGGGTTCGGCATCTGTTCGTACAGCAGCTTCACCGCGGGGGCCATCTTCTTGGTCACGGTCCCGGCGACGATCATCACGTCGCTCTGGCGCGGAGACGGCCACGGGACGATGCCGAAGCGGTCCAGGTCGTAGTGCGCCATGTAGGTGGCCATCATCTCGATGGCGCAGCACGCCAGGCCGAACGTCATCGGCCAGAGCGAGGACTTGCGCGACACCGCGAGGACGAGGTCCAGCGGGACCTGCATCACCCCGGGGAGGATCTGCTTGTAGAGCGCCTTGCCGGGGACGACCTCCACCGGGGTGAGCCGGGGCGCCTCCGCCGGGTGCTCGCCGGGGATGATGACCGGGATGGTCAACGGCTCCGTGTCGGGCGTCGCCGGAGCCGTGGTCGGCTCAGGCGTGGTGGTCGTCGCGGTCGGGTCAGAGGTTACCGCCACTGCAGCGCCCCCTTCTTCCAGGCGTACGCGAGGCCGAGCGTGAGGATGGCGATGAACGCCACCATCAGCCAGTAGGCCTGCGCGCCGATGTTCATGAACGAGACGGCCCACGGGAAGATGAACACCGCCTCCACGTCAAAGATGACGAAGAGGATGGCGTACAGGTAGAACCGCATGCCGACGTTGGTGGAAGCTCGACGGATCGGCAGCATGCCGCATTCGTACGTCGTGCCCTTCTCGCGCTCACGCGAGAAGGGCGCGAGGAGTCGCGAGCCGATCAGCGCGCTGAGGACGAGGATGAAACCGACGATCGAGGCCAGCAGAACGGGGATGTAGTTGCTGAAGAGCGTCTCAGCTGATCCCATGGACTCCCGCTCTCAAACGCGCGCACGCAGGCGCACGCATGCTGCTCAGACGAATTGGGCCCGTCGGAATCCGACCGTATCAGTGGCCAATTTCAGTGTCAACGAATTGTGATCCGCTCGGACGGCCGGTTTGAGTGGCTAATCAACACATCGGACAAGTGTGGGGACAGGTTCGCGGCAGGGGCGCGACCGGCTCAGCAGGCCGGCCGCGGGTCGAGGCCGTGCACCGACCGGACGAGCGCCCGGAAGTCCGTGTGGAGCGCGGCGTTGGAGGCGACCCAGATGCTGTCCATGCTCAGTGACTCGCCCTGGAGCGTGCCGGCGTGCCCGCCGGCCTCCCGCACGATGAGCCCGGCGGCCGCGACGTCCCACGGGCGCACGCCTCGCTCGTAATAGACGTCCAGGCGACCGCAGGCGACCGCGCACAGGTCGAGGGCGGCGGAGCCCGCCCGCCGGATGTCCCGCACCTCGGCGACGAGTCGCGCGACGACCGCGCCCTGGACGCGTCGCTCCGCCTCCTCGTAGCCGAAGCCGGTGCCGCAGAGCGCGTGGGCGAGCCGGGCCTCCGAGGAGACGTGCACCGGCTGCCCGTTCAGTGACGCACCGTGGCCACGGGCCGCGGCGAATAATTCGTCAAGAAATGGGTTGAATACGACGCCCGCCACCACCTCGTCCTCGACCTCGGCGGCGATGCAGACGGCGAAGTCCGGGCGGCGGTAGAGGTAGTTCACGGTGCCGTCGATGGGGTCGATGACCCAGCGCACGCCGGAGCGGGACGGTCGGTCCGCCCCCTCCTCGCCCAGGAAGCCGTCGTCCGGTCGCGCTTCCAGGATGCGGGCGACGATCAGCGCCTCGGAAGCGCGGTCGACCTCGGTCACCACGTCCACGGGGCTGGTCTTCGTGTCCAGCGTGCGCTCGCCGGGCAGCCGCTCCATCAGCAGCGCCCCCGCCTCGCGCGCGGTCGCCTCCGCGAGCGCGAGCAGGTCGAGGGGGGCGGGGGAGGTGGGGGTTGTCATGCCTGCGCCTTCCGCCCCCTCCCCCCTTGCGGGGGAGGGTGGAGGGGACCTGAGGGGAGCGTACTCGCCTACCCGAGCTCGGCGAGGCTGGCGCGGAGGCCGTCGAGGCGGCCGCGCGCGGTGGCGAGGCGCTCCTCTTCCTTGGCGACGACGTCCGCGGGGGCGCGGGAGCGGAACTGCTCGTTGCTGAGCTTCGCCGCCTGGCGCTCCACCTCGGCCTCCACTTCGCTCACCTGCTTCGACAGGCGCGCGCGCTCGGCGTCGAGGTCGAAGAGGCCGGCCATCGGCAGCGCGACCTGGCCGACGGCGAGGACGCTGGTGACGACGCCCTCGCTCGGCGCCTCGGCGGGCGTCGCCACGATGTGCAGCGGGCGTGCGCGCGAGAGCTGCTCGAGGGCCGGCGCCATCGAGGTCGCCGCGGCCTGCGCGTCGGCGGCGACGATGTACGCCTCCACCCAGCGGCCGGCGTCCACGCGCTTCTCCGCGCGGATGTTGCGGATGCCGCGCACGAAGTCCTGCACCGCGGTCAGCTGGCGCTCCGCGTCGTCATCGACGTACGCGGCGAGCGCATCCGGCCGCGGGTAGCGCGCGACGATGAGCGCCGGCGCGCCGTCCGGGTCGGGGCGCACGGCGGCGACGCGCTGCCAGATCTCTTCGGTCACGAAGGGCATGAACGGGTGCAGCAGGCGCAGCACGCTGTCGACGACGTGCAGCAGCACGGGCATCGGCGTGCGGTCGCCGGCGCGGATGCGCACCTTCGCCAGTTCGATGTACCAATCCGCGAACTCGTCCCAGAAGAAGTCGCGCGCCTGCCGCAGGCCCTCGGCCAGCTCGAAGCGGCGCAGCAGCGAGTCCACCTCCGTAGTGACGTGTGCGAGGCGGCTGAGGATCCAGCGATCCTCCACCGCGCCGGCGCCCGGCGCGGGCAGTGCGAGGTCGTCGGTCGGCTCGATCAGCGTGAGCACGAAGCGGCTCGCGTTCCACAGCTTGTTGCTGAGGTTGCGGCCGCCCTCCAGGCGGTCGTCGGTGATGCGCTGGTCGTTGCCGGGGCTGGTGCCGGAGAGCAGCGCGAAGCGGAGGCCGTCCGTGCCGTACTTCTCGATCTGCTCCAGCGGGTCGATCACGTTGCCGCGCGACTTCGACATCTTCGCGCCGTCCGAGGCGCGCACGAGGCCGTGGAGGTAGACGGTGTCGAACGGGATGGCGCCGGCGGGCCAGTCCTTCATGTTGTAGAGCGACAGCATGATCATCCGGGCGACCCAGAAGAAGATGATGTCGTACGCCGTCTCCATCACCTGCGTGGGGTAGAAGCGGCGCAGGTCGTCCGTCTCCTCCGGCCAGCCGAGGGTGCTGTGCGGCCACAGCCCGGAGGAGAACCACGTGTCCAGCGTGTCCTCGTCCTGACGGATGTTCGCGCTGTGGCACGACTCGCACTCGGTGGGGGTCTGCACGGCGACGTTGATGTGCTGGCAGTCGTCGCAGTACCAGACGGGGATGCGGTGGCCCCACCAGATCTGGCGACTGATGCACCAGTCGCGGATGTTCTCCATCCAGTGCTCGTAGACGCGCTCGAAGCGCGGGGGCACGAACTTGATCTGGCCGCTCTTCACCACCTCGATCGCGGGGCCGGCAAGCGTCTTCGCGTCCACCCACCACTGCAGCGAGATCAGCGGCTCCACGATCGTGCGCGACCGCTGGCAGTGGCCGACCGGGTGCGAATACGGCTCGATCTTCTCCATGTGCCCGGCGGCCTCGAGGTCGGCGACCACGCGCTTGCGCGCCTCGAAGCGGTCGAGGCCGTCGTACTGGCCGGAGGCGGCGTTGAGCGTGCCGTCGTTGTTCATGATCGAGATGATCTCGAGGCCGTGGCGCTCGCCGATCTCGAAGTCGACGGGGTCGTGGCCCGGCGTGACCTTCAGCGCGCCGGTGCCCGCGTCGATGACGACGGCGCTGTCGCCGATGATCGGGACGAGGCGGCCGTTGGTCGGGACGATCGCGCGCTTGCCGACCAGGTGGGCGTAGCGATCGTCCTCCGGGTTCACGGCGACGGCGGTGTCGGCGGGGATCGTCTCCGGGCGCGTGGTGGCGATGATGATGTGCTCGCCGGTGGCGTTGCCCGCGTCGTCCGCGACCGCGTACCGCACGTGCCAGAACGCGCCGGGCTCGTCCTCGTACTCGACCTCGATGTCGCTGATCGCTGACTCGCAGTCGACGCACCAGTTGATGAGGCGCTCGGCGCGATAGATCAGGCCGTCGTCGTAGAGGTTCTTGAACGTCTGGCGGACGGCCACCTCGCGCGCGGCGTCCATGGTGAACGCCTCGCGCTCCCAGTCCGCGGAGGCGCCCAGGCGGCGGTGCTGCTCCATGATGCGGGAGCGGCTGGCGTTCACGAACTTCCAGGTGCGCTCCAGGAACTGCTCGCGGCCGACGTCGTGGCGCGACAGTCCCTCGGCGGCGAGCTGGCGCTCGATGATCGCGTTGACGGCGATCGCGGCGTGGTCCACGCCGGGGAGCCAGAGCGTGTCGTCGCCGAGCATGCGGTGCCAGCGCGTGAGCGCGTCCTGCAGCGAGACGACGAGGGCGTGGCCCAGGTGCAGCTCACCGGTCAGGTTGGGCGGCGGCATGATGATGGTGAAGGGCTGCGCCGCGTCCGGCCCGCTGCGCTCCGGGCGGCCGGGCTTGAAGAAGCCGCGGCCCTCCCACCACTCGTACACGCGCTGCTCGACGTCCGTGGGCGTGTACGCCGGGGCCATCTCGTTGTCGTTGGTGGATGTCGTCATGGGGGACCTCGGGCGGTGCGTGTGGTGCCGGGGACGGGGGCAACGAAAAGCCCCGCACCGGGCGGGGCACAGCGGCGGACGAGACGCCCTCGCGCGAGGGCGGCCGGACCGCCGCTAGGCTACTACTACGTATACGGCGTGCAGGTGACGTACGGTCATGCCGCCGATGGTAGGCCGTTGCCCGGGTGGTCACAAGGCGCACCCGCCCCGGGCGGGCCGGAGAGGTCGAGGTGGCGGATGCTCCAGGCGCAGGGGGTCGCGTACCCGGCGATCATCGTGAAGGACATGCAGGCGTCGCTGGAGTTCTACACGCGGCTGGGGCTGCGGGTGATCTGCCTGGAGCCGAACCGCGATGACGAGGAGTCCGTGGTGGCGACCCTGGCAGTGGGAGACGGGGACTCCTTCCTCCAGCTGGTCGGGCCCACGCACCCGGGGGTGAACATCGCCGCGGGGGCGCTGGGCGTGGGGTCGATGCAGTACCTCGCGCTGCGGGTGCCGGCGCAGCAGATGCGCGAGATGTTCGACGCGATGTCGCGCGCGGGGGTCGCCGGGTCCGAGGTGATCGAGCGCGGGTACGAGCGGCTGGTGTTCCTGGAGGACCCGAACGGGGTGCTGGTGACGCTGGTGGCGTGGGCGACGGAGCCGCCGGAGGGGATGCCTCGGTCGCGGGTGCTGGCGCACGCGGCGACGATCCGGGAGAGCGAGGGCGCGCCGTTCATCGAGGACGCGCACGTGCGGCAGGCGATCGCGGAGCTCGGCGGGTAGTTCGCGCATCGACGCTGCGGGGCTACGGCGTTCGCGCATCGGGAGGTCGAGGTCGCGATTGGGGCGGCCCATCCCCCCTGCCCCCCCTTCCCGGCGCGGGAAGGGGGGATGAAATGCGAGGGCTATGCCCTCGCGCTCCCCCGGGACGCGCGGCTCGCTTCGCTCACGCGCGGGGTGCGCGGCTCGCCTCGTTCACGCGCGGGGTGCGGCATTCGGGCGGTGCGCTCGGGCCCCCTCTCCTGCGGAGCGGGAGAGGGATGGGGTGAGGGCTCCGCCCGGCGTGCGCGACGTGCATCGCGTCGCTGCAGTTCCCGGGGGCGTGGCAGGACGCGCGGCTCGCTTCGCTCACGCGCGGGCGGTGCGCTCGGGCCCCCTCTCCTGCGGAGCGGGAGAGGGATGGGGTGAGGGCTCTGCCGAGGTGCGCCCCGGGCATCGCGTTGCTGTAGTTCCGGGGGCATGGCAGGACGCGCGGCTCGCTTCGTTCGAGCGTGGGGTGTGCAGCTTGCTTCGTTCGCGCGCGCCAGAGGGGCGGAAGGCCCTCACCCTGCCCTCTCCCGCTCCGCAGGAGAGGGTTCTGACGCCGATCCTCGCCGCCGTCAGGCGCCCGCTCCCGCGTCGGCTAGCCGCGTGAGCGCGGAAGGCCGAGGCCGCGCTGGGCGATGACGTTGCGCTGCACCTCGGACGGGCCGCCGGCGATGGTGGCGGCGGCGGCGCGGGTGTAGAGGCGGGCGAACGCGCCGCCGAGGCGCGCGTACGGTGAGCCGGGTGAGAGCTGGGACGCGGGGCCGAGCAGGTGCATGCCGGTGTTGGCGATGCGCTGCGTGAGCTCGGAGCCGTAGAGCTTGCTGACGCTCGCCTCGTGGTTCGGTTCCTCGCCCTGCGCCTGGAGGTAGGGGACGCGGTAGGCGACCTGGTAGCCGACCTCCAGCTCGATCCAGCGGTCGGCCAGCTCGTACCGCGCGTTCGGGGACTGCGCGATCATCGACCGCTCGTCCTTCGCCGCGCGGACGAGGCGTTCGAGGTTCGCCTTGCCCTCCGCGAACGCCTCCACCCCGGCGCGCGCACGGTCGAGCGTCTCCGTGACCTGGTACCACCCGCGGCCCTCGTCGCCGACAAGGTTGGTGGCGGGGACGCGGGCGTCGTCGAAGAAGACCTCGGCCAGGTCGGTGCCGCCGTCCATGTCGACGATCGGCCGGACGGACACGCCGGGGGTGTCCATGGGCACGATGAAGGTGGAGAGCCCCCGGTGTCCGGCGGCGGTGGGGTCGGTGCGCGCGGCGACCCAGCCGTGCGAGGCGCGGGACGCGCCGGCGGCCCAGATCTTGGAGCCGTTCAGGACGTACTCGTCCCCGTCGCGGACGGCGCGCGTTTGCAGCGCGGCGAGGTCGGACCCGGCGCCGGGCTCGGAGTAGAGCGTGCACCAGGTCTCCTCGCCCGCGGCGATCGCGGGGAGGTGGCGCTGCCGCTGCGCCTCCGAGCCGTAGCGCCGGATCGCGGGGCCGACCCACTGCACGCCGGCGTCCACCGCGCCCGGCGTGCCGAGGTAGGCCGACTCGTCCTGCTGGATCGCCTGCTGGATCGGGCCGGCGGCGACCCCGCCAAGATCCGCGGGCCAGCCGAGGGCGAGCCAGCGGCGCTCCGCGAGCGCGCGGCGGATGGCGGCCTCGACCTCCCGGTGCTCCTCCGGCGGGACGTCGCCCAGGAATGCGCGGTCGCCCCAGCCGGCCGGGAGCCGGGCGGCGAGGAGGGCGCGGAGGTCGGCGCGGAAGCGCTCCTCCTGGGCGGTGAAGGTGAAGTCCAACGTGCCTCCGGGGACCGGGGCGGGGGCGTCAGCCCTGCCCGCGCAGCCTTCACGCCAGTCTAACAAGGGCGGGGGCCGCTTCCGGAGTGCGGTGGTACCATCGAGGAGCCGGCAGTTCTGGCGGTGACCCGACTGGTTCAGCGGCGGCGATCCGTCTCTCCTTCCCCGGGGGACGCGGCGGGGACGCGGTCGCCGGGACGCGCGCCGTCCCGTTGCTCAACGGTCCGAGAGCGCAGGGGAGCCGCGCCGTGTTCCAGGAAATGGCCATCTTCACCGGCAACTCGCACCGCGGACTCGCGGAGGCGATCTGCAAGCACCTCGAGATGCCGCTCGGCGACTGCGAGGTGTTCTCCTTCTCGAACGAGGAGGTCTTCGTCCGCTACCTGGACAACATCCGCGAGCGGGACGTCTTCCTGATCCAGCCGATCGTGTCGCCGGTGAACACGCGGCTGATGGAACTGATGATCATGATCGACGCGGCGAAGCGCGCCTCCGCCGGCCGCATCACCGCCGTCATCCCGTACTACGCCTACGGCCGCTCCGACAAGAAGGACCAGCCCCGCGTGCCGGTCACCGCGCGCCTCGTCGCGAACTTCATCGAGGTCGCCGGCGCGGATCGCGTGCTGACGATGGACATGCACGCCGGCCAGATCCAGGGCTTCTTCAACATCCCGCTGGACGAGCTGACGGCGTTCCCGCTGATCGCGGAGCACTTCCGCCAGAAGAACCTGCCGGCGCCGGTGGTGGTCGCGGCGGACGTCGGCCGCGCGAAGCTCGCGCGCGAGATCGCGGGGCGCATCGATGGCGACATCGCGATCGTGGACAAGAAGCGCGACGGCAACACGGACAACGCGTCCGCGCTCACCCTCATCGGTGAGGTCGAGGGGCGCGACTGCCTGATCATCGACGACGAGGTGCTCACCGGCGGGACGATCGGCTCCGCGGTGCGGCTGCTGCGCGACCGTGGCGCGAGCTCGGTGCGCCTCGCGTTCGTGCACCCGGTGCTGGCGAGCAAGGCGTTCACGGTGCTCGACAACGTCGCGGACGTTGATGAAATCGTCTACACCGACACGCTTCCGTTGGTGCACGGAACATTCAAGAACGTGCCGACGTCTGTACTGTCGGTGGCACCGCTGATCGGGGACGCGATGCACCGGATCCACACGGGTGGGTCCGTGGGTGCGCTCTTCCGGTAGCGGCCGCATCCGGGCCCGCGGCGCGGGCCCCAGGAAGGCTGGACCGTCATGGTCGGCATCTTTCGCAAGATCCTCGGCGGAGGCGACTCCAACGAGCGCGTCATCAGCAAGATGCAGCCGCTGGTGGACCGCATCAACGCGCTGTCCGATGAGTACGCCGCGCTGTCCGATGACGAGCTGAGCGCGAAGACCTCGGCGTTCCGCGCGCGCCTCGCGCAGGGCGAGACGCTGGACGACCTGCTGGTGGAGGCCTTCGCGACGATCCGCGAGGCGATCGCGCGGAAGACCGGCGAGCGCGCGTACGACGTGCAGCTCATGGGCGCGGTCACGCTGCACCGCGGCCAGATCGCGGAGATGCGCACCGGCGAGGGCAAGACGCTGGTCGCCCCGATCGCGATCTACCTCAACGCGCTCGACGGGCAGGGCGTGCACTCGATCACCGTCAACGACTACCTCGCGCGGCGCGATGCGCAGTGGTACGCGCCGGCGCTGGACATGCTGGGGATCACGATCGGCGTGATCCAGAACCAGGGCGCGTTCCGCTACAGCAGCGACGCGGTCTCCGAGAACGCGACGTACGAGCACCTGGTCGCGGTGACGCGCGCGGAGTCCTACCTGGCGGACGTGGTCTACGGCACGAACAACGAGTTCGGCTTCGACTACCTGCGCGACAACATGGCGACGCTGCTGGACGGCCGCGTCCAGCGCAGCCGCCACTACGCGATCGTGGACGAGGCGGACAGCGTCCTCATCGACGAGGCGCGCACGCCGCTGATCATCAGCGGCCCGTCGCAGGACGACACGAGCATGTACCCGCGCTTCGCCGCGCTCGTCCCGTCGCTCGTGGAGGGGCGCGACTACACCGTGGACCTCAAGCAGCGCGCGGTGCGCCTGACCGAGGAAGGCGTGGACGTCCTGGAGCGCGGGCTGGGCGTCGACAACATCTACTCGCCGGAGAACTTCCGCCTCACGCGCTACATGGAGGCGGCGCTGCGCGCGCAGGTGATCTACCAGCGCGACCGCGACTACGTGGTGAAGGACGGCGAGGTGATCATCGTCGATGACTTCACCGGCCGCCTGATGGAGGGGCGTCGCTGGTCGGACGGACTGCACCAGGCCGTGGAGGCCAAGGAGCGCGTCAAGATCAACCAGGAGACCGTGACGTACGCCACGATCACGATCCAGAACTACTTCCGCCTGTACGAGAAGCTCTCCGGCATGACCGGCACCGCCGTCACCGAGGCGGAGGAGCTGGACAAGATCTACAAGCTGGACGTGGTGGTCGTCCCCACGCACGTCCGCGTGCAGCGCGAAGACCTGGCCGACCTCGTCTACAAGACCGAAGCCGGGAAGTGGCGCGCGGTCGTGGACGACATCGAGGAGAAGCACGCCGAGGGGCGTCCGATCCTCGTCGGCACGGTGGCGATCGAGACGTCGGAGATGCTGTCGGACCTGCTGCGGCGGCGCGGCGTGGAGCACGAGGTGCTGAACGCGAAGCAGCACGCGCGCGAGGCGCAGATCGTGGCGCGCGCGGGCCAGCGCGGCGCGGTGACGATCGCGACGAACATGGCCGGCCGCGGCACGGACATCAAGCTCGGCGAGGGCGTCGCGGGCCTCGGCGGCCTGCACGTCATCGGCACCGAGCGGCACGAGGCGCGGCGCATCGACAACCAGCTCCGCGGCCGCTCCGGCCGCCAGGGCGACCCCGGTTCCACGCGCTTCTTCGTGTCGTTCGAGGACGACCTGATGCGGCGCTTCGCGCCGGAGTGGCTGCCCGGCATGATGTCGCGTCTGGGGCTGGACGACGACACGCCGATCGAATCGAAGATGGTGACGCGCGCGATCGAGCAGGCGCAGCAGCGCGTGGAGTCGCACAACTTCGACATCCGCAAGCACGTGGTCGAGTACGACGACGTGATGAACACGCACCGCGACGTCATCTACAAGGAGCGCGACAAGGTCCTCAACGGCGAGTCCATGCGCGACACCGTCATGACGATGCTCGAGGACGAGGTCGAGGCCCTCGGCGCGGCGTTCCTGCAGGACCCCCCGGACATGGAGGGCTTCCGCGCGGCGGTGGACACGATCGTCCCCACGCTGCCCGCGGACGCGCTGGCGGACGACCGCTCGGCCGACGAGGCCGTGAACGAGGCGATCGCGATCATCGACGAGCAGTACCAGGCGCTGGAGGCGGAGGTCGGCGAGGCCACGCAGCGGCTGGTGGAGCGGCTGGTCCTCCTGCGCACGATCGACGCGCTCTGGGTGGAGCACCTGACGGCGATGGACGAGATGCGGCAGGGCATCGGCCTGCGCGCGTACGGGCAGTCCGACCCGCTGGTGGCGTACAAGCGCGAAGCGCACGACATGTGGGGTCAGCTCCTCGAGCGCATTCGCGAGCTCGTGACGCGGCAGGTGCTGCACGCGCGCCTGACGACGCAGGCGGCCGAGGACGCGATGGCGCGCGAGCAGGCGCCGACGCAGGTGCAGACCAGCGGCCCCGCGGATCCCGACTCCGGCGACGGCGAGGCGCGCGGCGGCGCGGCGACCGCCACGGCGACGCGCGTGACCGCGAAGGTGGGTCGCAACGACCCGTGCCCGTGCGGCAGCGGGAAGAAGTACAAGCGCTGCCACGGCGCCTAGCCCCCGGCTTGCCCCGGCCGCCACGCTGAAACCTCGCCATTCGCCGCGGCGCGACGGGCCGCGCCGTGCCGAGGTGCGCCGACGGTGACGAGGCGCGCCGGTACAATGGACACGTATGTCTGTACCCGCCGACACCTCTGACGCGGCACGCGCGCCGCTCGCGGACGACCTCGACGACGTCGAGCAGGTCGAGGTGATCGACGCCGTCTTCACGGCGCCGGAGGAGCAGGCGGAGGCAGCGCACGCCGAGGCCTCGGACGATGCGCCGCGCGGTCGCGTCCGCGTGCCGCGCGAGGGCGCGCTGTCGCCGGCGCAGGCCGTGGAGGCGCTGCGGCGGTCGCTGGAGCGCGGCGTCCCGTGGTACCCGGCGCTGCTGGAGGTGATCGCGCGCTGGACCGCGCCGTCCGAGGAGATCGACGGCGCGCACAACACGTACCTGATCGCGGGCGAGGCGTTCGACTGGCTGCTGCTGGCGCAGCGATTGCTGGACGAGGTGCCGGAGCTGGTGCCGCTGGACGAGGCGGAGCAGTTGCTGGTGCACGGCATCTCGCCGGACGGCAGCGGCGAGGCGGAGTTCGAGGCGGCGATCGGGCCGGCGAAGCACCGGGCGCATCTCAACTTCCAGTACGGCGTGGTGGTGGAGGAGCTGCTCCTGCTCGCGGTCGAGCTGGAGCTGGTGAAGTCCGGCTCGCTCTCCGGCGCCGGCCGGCCCGCACCGGACATCGAGGCGTTCGAGCACGTCTACGGGAAGCCGATGGACGAGCTGAAGCTGCAATACGCATTCGAGACGGGCACGTCCCTCGCGGAGCGGATGAGCCAGTCGGAACTGCAGGCGTTCACGTACTGGCTGTCGAAGTACCGCGTGCGCACGGGGGAACCGGCGCGCGTCGCGTCCGACACGAAGAAGGCGATGGCGATGATGTCTCGCCTGGAGGCGGGGCGGGCGCGCCTCGGGCGGCTGCACGCGGCACAGGCGCGCGCCGGGCGCGTGGTGGAGACCGAGGGGCCGCGTCGCGCGGCGCACGGCGCGCCGCCGAACCGCATGACGCGCGCGAAGACGGCGCCCGCCGCGGCGAAGGCGACGCCGAGTGCGGGCCTCGATGATGCCGAGGCGAGCGACGAGGCGGCGGAGTAGCGCACCTCAGCCGGCGTTACGTGCATGTGCAGAGGCCCGGGCGGTGAGCCCGGGCCTCTGCGTGTCCCCCTTGATGGGGTGGGGCGCTCCGGTGTGCGCCCTCGGTGCTGCGCTACTCGCCCTTGATCTCGATCTGCTTCGGGCCGGCCTGCTCCGGGAGCGGGATGCGGAGGCTGAGGACGCCGTCCTTCAGCGACGCCTCCACGGGCGCGTCCTTCACGATGCCGGGGAGCGCGACGCGGCGGGTCAGGGCGCCCCAGGAGCGCTCGCGCCGGTAGTAGCGGTCCGTCTTCTCCTCGTGCTCCTCGCCGTGGCGGGCGCTGATGGAGAGGACGCCGTCGTGCATCTGGACGTCGACCTCCTCCTTCTTGAAGCCGGGGAGGTCGGCCTTCACGACGATCGCCTTCTTCCCGTCGGCGTCCGCGGCCTCCGAGATGTCGAGCGCGAGCGTGCCCTCCTCCGACATGAAGCCCATGGGCGTGCGGAAGAAGGGGTCGTCGAAGAAGCGCTCCATGGCCTGGCGGAAGTTGGAGTTCAGGCCAAAGGGGTCGCGGCGAATGATGTCAGCCATCTGGTCCTTCCTTGCTGCTGCGCGTGCGTTGCGAATCCGAGTGCCGCGGTCTCGCCTCGTCCCATCGTCCTCCAGCCGCTGGAGGCGGGCGGGGCGGCCGAGGCCCATCCGGGGGCCGATCTGTGGGTGGTTGCCCCTCGGTGCCCTCAATCCTACGAATGTGCGCGCGGTAAGTCAATAGATATGAGTCGTATAGACTAAGACTTTCTTCACATCAGTGATGCGTTCCGCTATACTCGGCTCGTGGCTACCAACTACTACGAGACCCTGGGCGTGAAGCGGACGGCCTCCGAGAAGGAGATCCGGTCGGCCTATCGCCGCCTCGCGCGGCAGTTCCACCCGGACGTGAACCCGGGGAATCCGGACGCGGAGCGCAAGTTCAAGGAAGTGAACGCCGCGTACGAGGTGCTGTCGGACGCGGACAAGCGCAAGAAGTACGACCGCTACGGCGACCAGTGGGAGCACGCCGACCAGATCGAGGAGATGCGCCGCCGCCAGCAGGCGAACGCCTACGGCTCGATGGGTGGCATGGGCGGCGGCCCCGGTGGGCCGGGCGGCGCGACGTTCTCGTTCGGCAACGGCGCGGAGGGCATCGACCTCGGCGACCTGTTCGGGGGCGGGCGGCAGGGTGCCGGCGGGGGTGGGTTCTTCGACTCGATCCTCCGCGGGCGCGGCCGGCAGCGCGGGCAGGACGTGGAGCAGGCGGTGCGCATCTCGCTGCCGGAGGCGTACACCGGCGCGACGCGCACGATCGAGATCCGCGAGGGCGAGGAGCGCTGCATGGTCTGCGGCGGCGCGGGCACGCTTGCCGGCGCCACGTGCCACGCGTGCCGCGGCAGCGGGACGGCGGCGCCGCTGCGTCGCATCCAGGTCACGATCCCGGCGGGCGTGCAGGACGGCTCCCGCATCCGCGTGAGCGGCCGCGGCGGGCCGGGCGCGAACGGCGGCGCGCCGGGTGACCTGTACCTCCTGGTCCACGTGAACGCGGACGAGCGCTTCGAGCGGCGCGGCGATGACCTGCACGTGGACATGGACGTCCCGGTGACGGATGCGGCGCTGGGCGG
>JBFWQJ010000005.1:0-27610 GCA_050249515.1 Dehalococcoidia bacterium
GAGGGCGTAGCCCTCGCTTCTCATCCCCCTCCCCGCGCCGGGGAGGGGGCAGGGGGTGGGGCCGCCCCCGGTTGCACCTCGTGGGCCCCGAGATGGCGAGGCGTCCCGCCCCGCTCCTGCCTCGACCGCCCCCGCGGACACAGAAACGCCCCGCGGGTGGCGGGGCGTTCGAGGTGTCGCGCGCGCCTCGACGGCGCGGGGCGAGGCGCTAGGCCTTCGCGGCGACCTTCGGGAAGGGGGAACCCTTCGCCTGGTTGTGCTTCGACTCCGTGCGGAGGCAGCGGGTGCAGACGTTCAGGCGCTGCCACTTGCCGTCCAGGAACATCCGCTTGGACTGGATGTTCGGCTTGAACGGGCGGTTCGTCTTGGGCGCGCGGCGCTCCCACTGACCACCGTGCTGGAACTGGATGCTCCGGCCGAACACCGTCCGCTTGTCGCAGATGTCGCACTTGCCTGAGGCCATACCGGTTCCCAACACTCGATGGTCGCGTAGATCGTGCCCCCGCCGAGGGGCGCGCGCTCACTGGCGCGTCCAGACAGACTAGCAGCGCCCCCGCGATACCGTCTAGGATCGATACCGACTCGCAACGAGTCACCAGAGTGAACAGTTCTCGAGGTCGCCATGACCGCCCCGCCCGTCCTCGCAGCCGTGACCCTTCGCGCCGCGTTCGAGGTCGCCGAGCGCTGGCTGGCCGCCCACCGCGACGCCGTGAACGCGATCAACGTCTACCCCGTCCCGGACGGCGACACCGGCGTGAACATGCTCCTGACCTGGCGCGCCGCCCTGCGCGCCGGCGAGGGCGTCCCGGACCAGGCCGCGGGCGCGTACCTCGGCGCGATCGCGCACGGCGCCCTGCTGGGCGCGCGAGGCAACAGCGGCGTCATCCTCTCCCAGATGGTGCAGGGGATCGCGAACGCCTGCCGGGGCGCCGGCACGCTGGACGGCCCGCACTTCGCCCGCGCGCTCGTCGCCGCCGCGGACCAGGCGTACGCCGCCGTCTCGCAGCCCGTCGAGGGCACCATGCTCACCGTCATGCGCGACGCCTCCCGCGCGGGCGCGGAGGTGGCGGACGGCACCCCGGCGGATGTGCTCCGCGCGGCGGTCACGGAGGCCTACGCCAGCGTGGAGCGCACGCCCGACCTGCTGCCTCGGCTGCGCGACGCGGGCGTGGTGGACGCCGGCGGCATGGGCATCGCCGTGCTGCTGGAGGGCGTGCTGCACGGTGTCACCGGCGAGCCGCTCCCGGACGTCGCCGCGCCCGCCCCGGCCGCCGTCGACCTGGCGGGCGTGATGCACGAGGGCCACGGCTACTGCACCGAGTTCGTGCTGACGGGCCGCGCGCTGGACCGCACGGCGATCGAGGACGCGCTGGTGGGCGCCGGGGGTACCTCCGTCCTGGTCGTGGGCGACCGCGAGACGCTGCACGTGCACGCGCACCTGGAGGACCCCGGCGTGGGCATCTCC
The DNA here is from genome assembly GCA_050249515.1 of Dehalococcoidia bacterium. Classification (GTDB taxonomy): domain Bacteria; phylum Chloroflexota; class Dehalococcoidia; order UBA2979; family UBA2979; genus SHYQ01. Next base: position 1,466 of record JBFWQJ010000005.1, read on the forward strand.
ATCGGCGCGTCGCGCGGGGCGCTGGCCTCGGTCAAGGTCGAGAACATGCAGGCGCAGCACGACGAGTGGCGCGCGGGCCATACCGCCTCGGACGCGCGGCTCCCGGCGAACGGCCTCGTCGCCGTCGCGCGCGGCGAGGGCATCGCCGCCGCGTTCCGCGACCTCGGCGCGACGCGGGTGCTGTCCGGCGGCGAGAGCGGCAAGGCGAGCACGGGCGAGCTGATCGAGGCGGCCCGCGCCTCCGGCCAGCGCCACGCGTTCCTCCTGCCGAACGACAAGGACGTCCTGATGGCGGCCGAACGCGCCGTCGCGGAGGACCCCGGGTTCATCACGCTCATCCCCACGCGCTCGCTCGCCGCCGGCCTCGCCGCCGCCTTCGCCTACCACCCCGACGGCGAGGTCGCCGCGATCGCGGACGCGATGCTGGAGGCCGCTTCGCGCGTCCGCAGCGTGGAGGTCTCGCGCTCCGTCCGCGCCGCCGCCGTGGACGGCGTCGAGGTGCGCGAGGGCGACGCGATCGCGCTGGTGGACGGCCGCCTCGTGGCCGCCGCGCCCACGCTGGAGGACGCGCTCCTGGCCGGGCTGGAGGATGCCCGGGCGGCGAACGCGGAGCTCATCACCGTCTACCTCGGCGCGGACGCGCCGGGCGACGCACTGGCGACCGTCGGCGCGCTGATCGAGGCGCGCTTCCCCGACGCCGAGGTGCAGGTGGTCGTGGGCGGACAGCCGCACTACGCGTACCTCGCCGGGGTCGAGTAGGCCGGCCCCGCACTCCGGACACCCGGCGACCCTTGCGAACAGGTATCATTCGCACATGCTGCGCATTGTCACCGACTCCACCTGCGACCTGCCCCGCGAGGCCATCCAGGCCCTCGGCATCACCGTCGTGCCGCTCTCGATCCTCTTCGGCGAGGAGGAGCTGCTGGATGGCGTGGACATCCAGGCCGACCAGTTCTTCCGCCGGCTGGAGCGCGACCCCAACATGCCGCGCACCTCGCAGCCGTCGCCCGCGCTGTTCGCGCGCGCCTACCAGCGACTGGTGGACGAGGGCGCCACGGAGATCCTGTCGATCCACCTCTCCGCGAAGCTCAGCGGCACGCTGGAGTCCGCGCGCCAGGGCGCGCAGACGCTGCGCGAGACGCCCGGCGTGGACCACGTGCGCATCGAGTTCGTGGACTCCGCCACCGTCTCGCTTGCCCTCGGCATCGGCGTGCTGGAGGCGGCGAAGCTCGCGCGCGCGGGGTCCGGGCTGGACGAGGCGCGCGACCTGGCGGCGGACGTCTTCCGCCGGACGCACATCTTCGTCACCCTCGACACGCTGGAGTACCTCCGCCGCGGCGGGCGCATGTCCCGCGGCCAGGAGCTGCTGGGCACGCTGCTGAAGGTGAAGCCCGTCATCTCCATCCAGGACGGCGAGGTGGTCCCGGTCGGCCGCGTGCGCACGCGCCAGCGAGCGATCGAGGACATCATCAGCCGCTGCGCGGACCTGCGCCCGGTGGAGCACCTGTTCGTCCTGCACAGCACCACGCCGGACGAGGCGGCCTTCGTGCGTGACCGGCTGGCGGCGCTGGACGCGCACGCCGCGATCACCATGGGGCGCATCACCCCCGTGGTCGGCGTGCACGGCGGCCCCGGCGTCATCGGCGTCGGCGTCGTGACCGCGCCCGACGAGCAGTCGAAGGCCCTCGCGGCGAAGTAGCCCGCCCGGCCCCGCACGATCGCCCGGGCGTCGCGGCTGCCTCCACACGGCGGGTATCCTGAACCCTCTCCCCGAGGATGACGTGATGGCCGCGGACCTGTGGCGACTCCGCATGGTGCTGGAGCGCGAGCTCGAGCACGGCGCCTCGGACGCCCTCGTGCAGGGCGGCCTCGACGCCATGCTCGCGCGCGAGGCCGTCGGGGAACCGGACGGCGCCCCGATCCGCCGCATGATCGCCGCGCTGCCCGAGGCCGGCTACGCCGTCATGGACACCGAGGAGCGCGTCACCTGGCTGAAGCGCGCGATCGCGACCGTGAAGCGCGAGACCGCGCTCGCCGACGCGCTCCGCCCCCCGCCCGCGATCGCCCCCGTGCCCGAACCCGCCCGCAAGCGCGCCACGAAGGCGCCCGCCGCGAAGAGCGCGCCCCGCACCTCGAGGGCCCGCGCGACGCGCGAGGAGACCGAGCCGCGCGGCGCGGACCGCGCGACGGCGAACATGACGCCGGCCCAGCGCGCCGCGCACCGCGCCCCGCCCGGCGCCGCCGCGCTCGACGTGCCGATCGAGCAGGCCGGGACGGGGCTCCGAGGCGTGACGTTCGCACGGCTGGAGCACCTCGGCATCCGCACGGTCGGCGACGCGCTGCGTTTCTACCCCTACCGGCACCACGACTTCAGCCGCACCGTGCCGATCAGCGCGCTCCGCATCGGCGTGGAGCAGACCGTCCGCGGCACCATCGACCGCGCGCGCGAGGTGCGCATGGGGCGCGGCGGGAAGATGCGCGCCACGGAGGCGGTGCTGACGGACGACCTGGGCGCGAGGATCACGGCGACGTGGTTCAACCAGCCCTACATCGCGCGCGCGCTGCCCGCCGGCTCGCAGGTGGCGCTCGCCGGGAAGGTGACGATCTACCGCGGCCGCCCGGTGTTCCAGAACCCCGAGTACGAGCGCCTGGATGACCTCCGCTCGGGCTCCCACACCGGGCGCTTCGTCCCCGTCTACTCGCTGACGCAGGGGCTGCCGCAGCGCACGCTCCGCACGATGATCGCGAGCCTCCTCGAGGCGTTCGCGGACCGCGTCGTGGACCCGCTCCCGCCGGCGATCCGCGAGCGTCACCGGCTGATGGACCTCGTGACCGCGACGAAGCAGTGCCACTACCCGGACTCCGAGGAGGCGCTGCACGAGGCGCGCCGCCGCCTCGCCTTCGACGAGCTGCTGGCGATCCAGGTGGGCGTGGTGTCGAGGAAGCGCGAGTGGCAGGCGCAGGGCAACGCGCCGATGATCGGCGACCACGCCGCGGCGGACGCGTTCCTCGCGTCGCTCCCGTTCGCGCTCACCGGCGCGCAGCAGCGCGCGCTGCATGACATCCGCGGCGACCTCGCACGGTCCGTCCCCATGTCCCGGCTGCTCGAGGGCGACGTGGGCTCCGGCAAGACCGTCGTCGCACTCGCCGCGATGCTGTCGATGATCGCCGCCGGCTACCATGCGGTGATGATGGCGCCGACCGAGGTCCTGGCGGAGCAGCACTACCGGACGCTGTGCAAGATGCTCTCCGGCGAGCCTGAGCCGCCGCTGCACGGCGTCGTGAACGTCCCGGGGTTGCCGTTGCCCGTGCGCATCGTGCTGCTCACCGGCTCCACGAAGGCCGCGGAGCGCCGCGCGGCGATGGACGCGCTCCGGCACGGCGGCGCGCAACTGGCGGTGGGGACACACGCCCTCATCCAGGAGAACGTCGAGTACGCGCGCCTCGGCCTCGCGGTCGTGGACGAGCAGCATCGGTTCGGCGTGATGCAGCGCGGCGCGCTCCGCCGCAAGGGGCTCGAGGGCGGCACGGCGGTCGAGGACGCGCAGAGCATCTCCCCGCACCTGCTCGTCATGTCGGCGACGCCGATCCCGCGCTCGCTGGCGCTGACGGCGTACGGCGACCTGGACCTCACGGTGATCGACGAGCTACCACCGGGACGCACGCCGATCGTGACGAAGTGGCTCTCGCCCATCCAGCGCCGCGAGGCCTTCGCCACGATGCGCGCGGAGATCGAGGCGGGCCGGCAGGCGTTCGTGATCTGCCCGCTGGTCGAGGGCTCCGAGACGGTGGAGTCGCGCGCCGCGACCGAGGAGTTCGAGCGCCTGAAGACGGAGGAATTCCCCGACCTGGGCGAGCGCGGGCGCATCCTGCTGCTCCACGGCCGCATGGGCGCGCGTCAGAAGGACGAGGTGATGCGCGCCTTCGCGGACCACGAGGCGGACATCCTCGTGTCGACCGCCGTCGTCGAAGTCGGCATCGACGTGCCCAACGCGACGGTGATGGCGATCGAGGGGGCAGACCGCTTCGGCCTCGCGCAGCTGCACCAGTTCCGCGGGCGCGTGGGCCGCGGGCTGCATGCGAGCACGTGCTTCCTGCTCGCCGACGACCCGACCCCCGAGGCGGAGGAGCGCCTGTCCGTGATGGAGCGCACCACGGACGGCTTCGAGCTGGCGGAAGCGGACCTGCAGCTGCGCGGCCCCGGCGACCTCTTCGGCGTCGCACAGTCCGGCTCCGCGAACCTCCGCGTCGCCAGTCTCCTCGACGCCCCGCTCATCGCCGCCGCCCGCGCCGAGGCCGAGTCACTCCTCGACGCCGACCCCGACCTCAAGCGCGTGGAGCACCAGGCGCTGAAGGCAGCGATCGCGTCCCGCGTGGCCTCGGTGGTGGCGGAGACGCATTAGGTCGCTAGCGTGCGAGTAGGATGGGCGCATGAGGCGTCCCGTACTCTTCGCGATCGCCGCCATCGTGCTACTGACGGCATGCGAACGCCCAACCAGGCCCATCTCCGCGGTCCAGACGAACAGCCCTCCCGCGTCGGCGACAGCGGCAACGAGCAGTCCTGGGATGGATGGTGGGGCGGGGGTGCGGACATTCTCAGACCCGTTCGACTTCTGCCGCGCTGCTGGTGACTTGGCGTTCTCGGACATTGAACTGAATGCCATCGTCGACCGCCCGGCAACACCTCGGCCGACGGGTCAGCCGCCCTACCCTGGTCCGCGCTTCGCCGGCCCGTTATTCCCGTTCCGCGCAGGTATGTTCGTCTGGAGTTGGCGGTGTGCAGATGGCAACGTAGAAACGTGCTCATCCTTCGCCCGCGCCGATAACTGCCGTGACAGCGGACGGGACGGCTGGCAGCTCACGACGCCTGCGACAACCTTCTCCCGCCCCGTGCCTCCCCCGCCCGTACTCGACCCGCTCCCTCCGCCGCAGGACTCGGGGCCACCTGTCGCGTATCGTGACCCCTACGCGTATTGCGCCGCGATTCGGGACACGCCCGAGCGGTTCACCGTCCCTTCCGACCAACCCGCAACCGGGCCTCGGTGGGTGGGCGAGGCTCTTCCGTTCCCGCATCCGGAGCCTGCTGCATCGGCCGTCGCGGCGTGGCGCTGCGACGGTGGCGCCGCGATCGTCTGCCTTGCCCGCGCGATGGGGCAGAACTGTCTGCGAACAAGGGACGTGTCCGAGCAGCATGAGGACATCGAGTGCCAGCGCGTTCGGAATGCGAGGACGCAATCAAACGCGCTGAACAGCGGGCGCTACTACCAGTGGGGCTGCTCCGACGGGACATCAGTCATCACGGGGTACAGAGACGGCCCGGCTGACCGTTTGGATCGCTACGGCTACGCACGCTCACAGTGGCGTCCGATGGAAAGCGTGACCCTCGACCAATACGGTCGATAACAACTGTCTACCTCCCCTTCTTCGCCGGCACCGTCTCCGTGAACGCCAGCGCGCGCTCCACCCACTGCCGCAGTTGCGCCGGGCGGAGGGTCGAGGCGGGGACGAGGACGTATTCGCGCATGCCGCCGCGGCCCATCGGGTCGAAGGGGGTGGCCTTGCCGGACTCGATGAGCGCGCGGGCATCTTCGGCGCCGACGCGGAGGTTGAGCGCGTCGCGCCAGACGCAGCCGAGCATCGCGGCGTTCGCCTCCACGAACCACGCCACCACGCCGAACATCGGGCGGCGGTACACGGGGTACTCCCCCATCAGCGCCTCGACCCGCTCGAGGAGCGCGGGGTCGGGCTTCGCCTTCGCGAACACCTCGCTCCCGGGGCTCGTCGCCGGCTGCTTCGCGGTCGGCTGCTTCGCGGCGGGCTTCTTCGACGGCTGCTTCGCGGCGGGACGCTGGGGCATGGGAGACACCTCCTGCGGGCACCTCGGACGGGGCGAGGCTAGCACTTCCGTGCACCGTGGCGAGGGACGCGCGATAGTGGAGGCATGAGGACGCGCATCCGGCACGTGGTAGCCACGTTCGGCTGGTGGCAGTGGCTGCTGGCCGGGGTGTTCGTGGTCGCGATGCTCTTCGCCGGGCTCTTCGCCGTGCGCACCGTCACCTTCGCCCTCTACTGGCGCAACCACCACGAGGAGCCGATCGAGCGGTGGATGACGGTGAACTACGTCGCCCACTCCTACGTGGTCCCGCGCGAGGTGCTGGAGGAGGCGCTGGGCATCCCGCCCTCCCGGCCGCCGCTCCGCGCCGACCGTCGCCCCCTCGGCAAGATCGCGGAGGAGCAGGGCAAGTCGTTCGACCAGGTGAAGGCGACGCTCCTCGACGCGATCGCGCGCGCCCGCCCGCCCGCGCCCCCGCCCGCGCCGCCCCCTGCCCCCACCCCGCCCGATCGCGACCGCGCGGAGCGAGGCACGCCCTGAGCGAGCTCGCGTTCTCGTGGTTCGCGGCGTACGGGCTGGCGGCGGCGTTCACCATCCTGCTCCTTGCCGCCATCGGTGCGCCGCTGCCGGGCACGTTCTTCCTGCTCGCGCTCGGCTCGCTCGTCTCGCAGGGCGACGCGGACATGGTGGAGGTGGTGGCGATCGCCGCCGCCGCGGCGATCCTCGGCGACCAGGTGGGCTACGCGATCGGCCGCGTGGGCGGCCGCCCGCTGGTGGACGGCATCGTGCGGCGCACGGGCCGCGCGGGGGCGATGCGCCGAGCGGAGGCGTTCACGGAGCGCTGGGGCGCGCCGGGCGTGTTCTTCACGCGCTGGCTGGTCACCGCGCTGGGGCCGTGGGTGAACCTGAGCAGCGGCCTCGCCGGCTTCTCCTACCCGAAGTTCCTGTTCTGGGACGTGCTGGGCGAGGTGGTCTGGGTCGCCGCCTACGTGACGCTGGGCCGGCTCTTCTCCGACCGCATCCAGGACCTCGCGGACCTCGTGGGGAGCGTGGGGTGGCTGCTGCTCGCGCTGATCGTCGCCGCCGCGTCCGGGTACGCGCTGGTGCGGGAGTTCCGCCGCGCCGCTGCCCGCGCCCGTCGCGCCGCCCGGGAGTAGCGGCTGCCCGAACCCGCCGCTCGCGATACACTGACCACTCGCGAACCCCCGACCGCGCGGACGCAGCGGCGCAGCCCAGAAAGGGGCCGAAGGCCCTTGATTCGAGACGAGATCATCGCGCTGACCTCGCAGGCCCTCGCGGCCGCGCAGGCCGCGGGCGACCTGCCGCAGTTCGCCGCGCCCGAGGTCACCACGGAGCACCCGGCGCGCCCCGAGCACGGCGACTTCTCCGCCAACCTGCCGCTGCGCATCCAGGGCCTCGCCCGGATGAAGGCGATCGCCGTCGCGGAGGCGCTGCAGAAGCACGTCCCCGCCCACCCCGCCGTCGCGCGCGTGGTCGTGGCGCCGCCTGGCTTCCTGAACTTCTACCTCGACGCCGCGTGGGTCTCCGCGCAGGCCGACGGCATCGTCGCCGAGGGCGACCGGTACGCCTCGCTCGAGCTCGGCGCGGGCAAGCGCGCGCAGATCGAGTACGTGAGCGCGAACCCCACGGGGCCGATCCACGTCGGCAACGGCCGCGGCGCCGCGATCGGCTCGACGCTGGCGAACGTGATGACGGCCGCGGGCTACGAGGTCGAGCAGGAGTATTACGTCAACGACGCCGGCACGCAGGTCGCCATCTTCGGCCGCACCCTGTACGCCCGCTACGAGCAGCTCTTCGGCCGCTCCGTCGAGATCCCGGAGAACGGCTACCCCGGCGAGTACATGATCGAGGTCGCCCAGCGCGTGAAGGACCGCGACGGCGACGCGCACCTCCGCCCCGAGGGCGAGGACGCCGACCCCGACTTCGGCCGCATCGGCCTCGACATGATGATCGAGGGCATCCGCGCCGACCTCGCGCACATGGGCGTGGAGTACGACCGCTGGTACTCGGAGCGCTCGCTGATGGCGGAGGGCGGCCCGTACGCGGAGGTGATGGCGCTGCTCGAGTCGCAGGGCCAGGTCGCCCAGCGCGAGGGCGCCGTCTGGTTCACCAGCACCGACCTCGGCGAGTCGAAGGACAACGTCCTCGTGCGGTCGGACGGGCAGCCGACGTACTACGCGACGGACATCGCCTACCACTACGACAAGTTCATCAAGCGCGGCTTCGACCGCGTCATCGACATCTGGGGCGCGGACCACCAGGGCCACGTCAGCCGGGTGAAGGCCGCGGTCACCGCCGTCGGCGGCGACGCGAGCGCCCTCGACGTGCTCCTGTACCAGCTCGTCACGCTCCGTCGAGGCGACCAGGTCGTGCCGCTGTCCAAGCGCGCCGGCGAGATCGTGACGCTCCGCGACGTGGTGGACGAGGTGGGCCGCGACGCGACGCGCTTCTTCTTCCTGCTCACCGGCGCGAACCAGACGATGGACTTCGACCTGGAGCTCGCGAAGAAGCAGAGCGACGAGAACCCCGTCTACTACGTCCAGTACGCCCACGCGCGCATCGCCGCCGTCCTCAAGCGCGCCGCCGAGGAGGGACACACCTCGGACGGTGCCGATGTCGCGCTCCTCGCGCACGAGGCGGAGCAGACGCTGCTGCGCAAGCTGCTGCTGCTGCCCGAGGTCGTCGAGAAGGTCGTCCTCGAGCTCGCGCCGCACCACCTGACGCACTACGCGCAGGAGCTGGCGGGCGCGTTCCACGTGTTCTACACGCAGTGCCGCGTCATCCAGCCGGAGGAGCCCGCGCTCACGAAGGCGCGCCTCCGCCTCCTGCAGGCGACGCGCGTCGTCCTCGCGCGGACGCTCGGCCTGATGGGCATCGCCGCCCCGGATTCGATGTAGCTCCGGCCCCCTCTCCCCGTTCGGGGAGAGGGATGGGGTGAGGGCGCACCACGTCTCGGTTGAGGGAGACCGCACGATGACCACCGACCCCCGCAAGCGCATCCTCACGGGCGTCCGCCCCACCGGCTCGCTCCACCTCGGCCACTACGTCGGCGCGCTGGAGAACTGGATCCGCCTGCAGCGCGAGTACGAGTGCTTCTTCCTGATCGCGGACTTCCAGGTCTCCGACCACGCCGACGACATCGCGCAGGTCAAGGGCAACGTGCTGGAGGTGGCCACGGACTGGCTCGCCGTCGGCCTGGACCCGGAGGGCTCGCACTTCGAGATCGAGTCGCTCGTCCCGCAGCACGCGGAGCTGACCACGTGGCTCTCGTGGTGGGTGCCGCTGGGCATGCTCCAGCGCAACCCGACGCTGAAGGCCGAGATGGGCAACCTGACCGAGGGCGACTCGGTCCCGGTCGCCTTTTTCAACTATCCGATGATGCAGGCCGCGAACATCCTGATGCCGCGCGCGCACCTCGTCCCCGTGGGCGAGGACCAACTCCCGCACATCGAGTTGACGCGCGAGATCGCGCGGCGCTTCAACCGCATCTTCAAGACGGACCTGTTCCCGGAGCCGGACGCCCTGCTCGGCCGCGTCGCGCGCCTCGTCGGCGTCGATGGCAACGCGAAGATGTCGAAGTCGCTGAACAACGCGATCTACCTGAAGGACGACGCCGACACCGTCACCAAGAAGGTGCGCGGCATGTTCACCGACCCGACGCGGCTGCGCGCCACCGACCCCGGCCACGTCGAGGGCAACCCGGTCTTCATGTACCACGACGCCTTCAACCCGGACGTCGAGGAAGTGAACGACCTGAAGGAGCGCTACGTCATCGGCAAGGTCGGCGACGTGGAGGTGAAGCAGAAGCTCACCATCGCCCTCAACAACTTCCTCGACCCGATCCGCGAGCGCCGTGCCTACTACGAGTCCCACCCGAACGAGGTCCGTGAGGCGCTGGCCGCCGGCACCGCCCACGCCAACCGCGTCGCCGACGAGACGATGCGGATGGTGCGTGACGCAATGGGCCTCGACTACCTCTCCTAGCCTCCGAGGCGACCGGCGTGACGGACCACACCCCGCCCGCGAGCGATGCGGAACAGCCGCGCGAGGTGCTCGCCTGCGCGGACTGCGGCCACCTCCTCGGCACGGACCCTCGAGGCCTCCCGTGGGACGACCGCTGGCCGTGCCCGCGCTGCCACTCGCTGCGCCGCACCTACGTTGCCGCGCCCCAGCGCGGGTAGGATGCGCGGATGAATCCTCGACGCCTCGCGCTCCTCGCGTGCGCCGCGCTGCTCGTCGCCGCCACCGTCGGCTGCACGCGGGAGACGAGCGTGCCCGCGCCCTCCCCCGATACCGGCGCCACGCCGGGCGCGACGACGGGCGCCACGCCGAGCGCCGAGGCGACCGGCACGCCAGCGACCTCGGCATCCTCGACGCCGCCAGCCGGCGCCGCCCGCACCCCGAGCCCCACCCCGCCGCCGTCCTACGTCGAGGTGGCGACGGGCAGCACCTCGACCACGCCGCCGGACGCGGAGTTCCCGACGAGGACCACATTCCCCGCGCAACTCGAGGTCGACCGGACGGAGCTGCCGCCGACCGGGTTGCGCGGCCGCACCGATCCCACCGGTCGATACCTCGCCTACCTCGACTGGGGCTCCGGTCAGCCGGAGGGGTTCGTCCGGGACCGGACGTCCGGCAAGGAATGGAAGCTCGGTATTGTGGTCGCGTGCCAGTGCGACGCCTCGGCGGTCGATCCCGGGCCGGTCTGGTCGCCCTCAGGGCGGTTCGTCGCGTTCGGTACCGGGACGCTCGGCGTTCCCGCGGAGCGGCGCGTGGTCGTCGTGGAGCCGTCCGCCGACCGAGTCACCGAGTTGCCGAAGCCCGCGTGGATGCGTCACAACTTCCTCGGCGAAGCCTCAGTGTGGCGGCCGGGCTACGACCTGCTTGCCGTCTCCGGGACGGACGGTGTGTACCTGTACGACGCCGTCGCGGGCACGACCACGCTGATGGCGGTAGGCAGGTGGCCGCGCTTCGTCACGCGGGACCTCGTGCAGTACGACCTGCTCGGCGCGGACGGAAGGCCGGACCGCATGGCGTTCACCGACATCTGGCGCGGCGGCGAGGTGGCCCGCCTGCCGTACGTCCCGTGGCTGCCCCTAACGGACCTGCGCTACGAGGACGGGAAGCTGGCGCTGGCGGCAGAGTCGTTCGGGCCGGCATGCATCGGCCTGACCGTCGCGCACCCCGCGCTCGCGGCGCCCTCGCTCTGCATCCCGGGCGCGCACATGCCGGCATGGTCGCCGGACGGCCGCATCCTGGCATTCAGCCGCGCCGACGGCCCGACCGCGCGCTCCGTGGTGCTCTTCGACCCCGCAACCGGCACGCAGCGCCCGATCGCGGAGCGCCTCCCCGCCTCGTACGAGCCCGAGCAGTACGAATCAACATGGAGCGCGGACGGCCGCTACCTGCGCTTCGCGCCGAGCGCCATCGTCACCGGCCCGTAGCCGCCGCGGCGTACCATCACGCCGATGCGACACGTACACCTCGCCCCGCTGCTCCTCGTCGCCGCGCTGCTCCTCGGCTGCACGCGGGAGGCGAGCGCGCCTCGAGCGACGCCGACGGCGAACGCGACCGCCACCCCGAGCGCCACGACCACCGCCGAGGCGACGGCAACGCCGCTGTTTCCGAACCCGCTCTTCCAGTCCGCCGCGACGCCAGCTACGGCCACTCCGACGCCGGCACCACGGCCCGACGACCTGATCGTGGACGTCTCATCCGGCGCCATCCTCGAACGGTACCGGGGCGGAACGCTGGAGCGCGCCTCCGGACATGTCTGGGCGCTCCGCGAGCGCGTTCCGCTCGCGGTACTCGCGACGCCGAACGGGACAGTGAGCCGCGCGGGCGCTCAACCGAGCCCCAGCGGCACCTACTCGCCCGACCTGCGCTACGCCGCGTATGCCACCAGTAGTGAGACCCTCACGATCCGGGACACCCGGGACGGTACGGAAACCAGGATGAAGACGCCCTACGCAGGGCTGGGCCGCGACTACTGGGTGGGGTGGCCGGGTGCGATCTGGTCGGGGTCGGGTCGCTACTTCACGTTCTCATCCGGCTACGGCGACCAGGCCCGCATCGTGATGGCCGACGTGCCTACATTCACAGAGACGCTGGTCGGCGAGCCGCGGTCCAATCGCACCGACGACAGTTGGCGGCCTGGACGCGAACAGTTGGTCTATGAACGCGATGGCCTCGTGATCCTGTACGACGTCCTCTCGGGTGTTCGAACACCATTGGGCCCAGGTGTCGCCCCGGGCTTCATCGCGAATGACCTCGTCGTCTTCAACGGGGCAGGAAGAGTATCGGTTGTCGTCGAGGCGGACACGGGACGCGAGGTCGGGCGTTGGTCGGCACCGCCGCGAGCCGCGTGGTCGAACGGGGCCGCCTATCGCATCGTCGTGAGTTCCGGGGACTGCGACGTGATCGTGTCGAGCGACGGGCCGACGTCCGCCTGCCTCACGCGGGGACTCGCCTACGGGTGGTCCCCAGACGGAGCTCGACTGGCGGTGCTCCGCGACGAGATGCCGGGCCGTGCGGCACTCGTCATTCGAGCGTACGAGGACGGCCGCGAACGCGTCCTGCAATCGGGCCTGCGCTCGACACCGTCGCACTCATGTTTCCATGCCGAAGTCTACTGGAGTACGGATGCCAGCCGACTGGTGCTCCTCGGCGACACGAACCGGCCCGGAGACGGCTGCGGGCTGTAGCCCGCCCCGTACGCCCCCCACCTAACGAAACAGGCCGCCCGGTGGGCGGCCTGTTCGATTCTCGTCCGAGGCGGCTCGAGACGCCTCGTGCGGCTAGCTCCGCGCGGAGCGCGGGACGTAGTCCCGCGGCGGCGTGGGCCCGGTGTAGATCTGGGCGGGGCGGAAGATGCGGTTGCCCGACTCCCACTGCTCCTTCATGTTCGCCATCCAGCCCAGCGTGCGGGAGGCGGCGAAGATCGGGGTGAAGATGTCCGTCGGGATGCCGATCGCGGCGAAGACGCAGCCCGAGAACAGGTCCACGTTCGGGAAGAGGCCGCGGTCACCCAGGCGGGCGGTCGCCACCTCCACCACCGTCAGGGAGATCTGGTAGAGGTCAGCCACGCGGCTGCCGTCCTCGATCACCTCGGCGGCGAGGGTCTGGATGACCTTCGAGCGCGGGTCCTTCACGTGGTAGACGCGGTGGCCGAAGCCCGGGATCTTGTAGCGCTCCGCGAGCATCTTCTCGATCTTCGGCTTCGCGCCCTCGGGCGCGCCCATGCTCGCAATGAGCCGCAGGGAGGCCTCGTTCGCCCCGCCGTGGGCCGGGCCGGACAGCGCGCCGATGGCGGACGACAGGACCGCCTCCGGCTCCGACTTCGTGCTGGTCACCACGCGCGAGGTGAACGTGGACGCGTTCCCCGCCGAGTGGTCGGCCTGCAGGATCATCAGCGCGTTCATCACCCGCAGGTGCAGCGGGGACGGCTTCTCGCCGGTGATCATGCGCAGCATCATCTCGGAGTGCGACTCGCCCGCCTTCGGGCCGTCGTACGGGCGGCCCTGGTAGGCCTGCGCGATGACGCCGACGAGGTGGCCCATCTTCGCGATGGCCGCCATGCCGCGCGCCTGCGCCGTCTCCATCTCCGGCTCGAAGTCGTTCTTCTTCGGGCCCAGGGTCGCGGCCGCGGCCTGCAGCGCGAACATCGGGTGCGTGTTCTGCGCGGCGAGGCGGGCGATCTCGATCTGCGCGTCCGTCAGGCCGCGCGCCGCCTCCAGCTGCGCCGTCACCTCGGCGATGCGGGCCGCGTTCGGCAGCTCGCCGTCGTACACCAGGGCGACGATCTCCTCGAAGGTGTTCTCCGGGCCGGTCAGGTCCTCGATCGAGTACCCACGGTAGGAGAGGCGGCCCGCCTGTCCCTCGACGAGCGAGAGGGCGGATTCCGCGATCGGGACTCCTTCGAGGCCCGGGCTAAAGGACGGCGTGCTGGTCGTCATGACACCCCCACATGGTTCCCGCGGCATCCGGACGCTGCCGCCCCGCGGGTCTACTGGGTTTCGGCTTTCGAGGGGGTCACGGGGGCGCTGTGACGCGCGGGGACCGCGAACCTCTCACCGGGGCGGCAGCATAGCACCGGCGCGATCACTTCGTGTATGCGCAGGGTTATTCCGCAGCCGGGGCCGCGCAAACGCGCGAACCCGTTCCTCCCAGTCTATCCCGAGGCCCCAAGTCTCGTCGGACAGACGGCGTCGAACGGGAGGGATGACGGTCGCCGGGGCCCGGCCTACCCCAGCGACGGCGGCGCCTGGCGGTGCCAGTCCGTGACCTGCCCATAGGCGTGGGCCGCGCCCAGGAGCGTGGACTCCTCGAACGGCCGCCCGATGAGCTGCAGGCCGATGGGCAGCCCCTGCGACATCCCGCACGGGATGCTGATGGCGGGGTTCCCGCCAATGTTCACCGGGATCGTGTACAGGTCGTTCAAGTACATCGCGTACGGGTCGTCCACCTTCTCGCCCAGGCGGAAGGCGACGGAGGGGCTCGTGGGCGTCAGGATCACGTCGTGCCCGGCGAACGCCGCCTCGAACTCGCGCTTGATGAGCGTGCGCACCTTCTGCGCCTTCAGGTAGTACGCGTCGTAGTAGCCGGCGGAGAGCGCGTAGGTGCCGAGCATGATGCGGCGCTTCACCTCCGCGCCGAACCCGCGCCCGCGCGTCTGCGCCATCTCGTCCTCGACGCTCCGGCCGTCCTTCACGGAGAAGCCGTACTTCACGCCGTCGTACCGGGCCAGGTTCGCGGACGCCTCGGACGGGGCGATGATGTAGTAGACGGGCAGCGCCGCCGAGGCCGCCGGGAGCGCGACGTCGCGGTCGATGATGGCGCCGTGCGCCGCCAGGTCGCTGATCGCCCGTTCGATCGCCTCGCGCACGTCCGCGTCCAGGCCGTCGCCGAAGAACGCCTCCGGTACCGCCACGCGCAGCCCGTCCAGCCCGCGGTCGAAGCGCTCCGTGTAGTCCGGCACCGGCACCGGCGCCGTGGTCGAGTCCATGGGGTCGACGCCGGCGATCGCGCCCAGCAGGTGCGCGGCATCCTCCGCGTCGCGGGCGAAGGGCCCGACCTGCTCCAGCGACGAGGCGAATGCGACCACGCCGAAGCGCGAGACGCGCCCGTACGTCGGCTTCAGCCCCACGATGCCGCAGAGCGCGGCGGGCTGGCGGATCGAGCCGCCTGTGTCCGTGCCCAGCGACAGCGGGACGCCCCTCGACGCCACCGTCGCGGCCGAGCCGCCCGAGGAGCCGCCGGGCACCCGGTCCAGCGCCCACGGGTTGTGCGTCGGGCCGAACGCGGAGTGCTCCGTGGAGGAGCCCATGGCGAACTCGTCCAGGTTCGTCTTGCCGACGATCACCGCGCCCGCGTCCTTCAGCCGCTGCACGACCGTGCAGTCCACGATCGGCACGAAGCCCTCCAGCATCCTGGAGGCCGCCGTGGTCTGGATGCCCTGCGTGGAGAGCAGGTCCTTCACGGCGACGGGGACGCCGGTCAGCGGGCCGGCGGTCCCGGCCGCGATCCGCGCGTCGGCGGCGTCCGCCTCGGCGAGCGCCAGGTCGTCCGTGAAGGTGATGTACGCGTTCAGCGCCGCGTCCTGCGCGTGGATGCGCGCCAGCGTCGCCTCCGTCAGCGCGCGCGAGGTGTAGTCCCCCGCTCGCAGGTGCGCCGCGTGCTCGTGGGCCGTGAGGTCGAGGTCGATCGTCATGAGTGCCCTCGCCTAGTCCAGCACGCCGCGGACGCGGAAGTAGCCGTCCTCGCGCCGGGGCGCGTTGAGCAGCACGTCCTCCAGCGCGAAGGAGGGGCGGGTCTCATCCGGCCGTTCAACGTTATGCAAATCGAATGACTGCGCCGTGGGTGGAACGTCCTCGGTATTGATGTCGTTCAGTACCTGGAAGTGGTCCAGGATCGTGGAGAGTTCGCCGCCCAGCCGCTCCACCTCGGCGTCGGTCAGCGCCACGCGGGCGAGCTTCGCGATGTATCGCACCTCGTCGGCGGTCAGGGCCATGCGCGTTCTCCCAGCCGGGCGCTCCGGGCCCGGCGGCCGGAATGTCCCGAAACCGGTGGCCGGCGGGGGATTTCACGGGCGATGGGCCGAGGGTAGGCGATGAAGGTGTCCGAATCTGAGGGTATTCTAAAAGCAGCCTTACCACCGGGCCAGAGGGCATACCATCGGCATGTCAGCGCTGCCCTGCGCGGGCGCGCGGCCGGTTGGCAGGAGTGAGCATGTCGGAATCCCATTCGGCGGCGTCGACGCAGTCGATGATGGGCGAGCCGGATGCCGCCCGCCTCGGTAACCCCTCCTTCGTCTGGCGCTCCGGGCAGGATCGCCGGCTCGCGATCATCGAGCGGTACGTCGCGCTGCGCGACCGGCGGGTGCTGGACCTGGGTTGCGGGCTGGGCGAGTACGTGCGCGCGTTCGCACGACGCGGCGCGCACGCCACCGGCACGGACATCGCCAGCGACCGCCTCGTGGAGGCGCAGGAGCGCGTCACCGCCACCGCCACGCGCGGCGTGGACGGCTTCCTGGGCGCGGCCGGTGAGGCGCTCCCCTTCGCCGACGCCACGTTCGACCTCGTCGTGCTGAACGAGGTGATCGAGCACGTGCAGGATGACCGCGCGACGCTGCGCGAGGTGGCGCGCGTGCTGCGTCCCGGCGGCACGTGCATCCTCTTCGCGCCGAACCGCCTGTTCCCGTTTGAGACGCACGGCATCTACTGGCGGGGCCGCTACATCTTCGGGAACATCCCCTTCGTGAACTGGCTCCCGGGCCCGCTGCGCGACCGGCTGGTGCCGCACGCGCGCGCCTACC
Organism: Dehalococcoidia bacterium; assembly: GCA_050249515.1. GTDB lineage: Bacteria > Chloroflexota > Dehalococcoidia > UBA2979 > UBA2979 > SHYQ01. The sequence continues at coordinate 18,133 of JBFWQJ010000005.1, forward strand.
GGCACGGCGACTGGCGCCGTCTAACCTCCGGCCTGCCGCTGCGCATCGTGGACCAGGGCTACGTGTACCCCGGCTTCGACAACATCGAGGCACGGTCGCGCGGCCTCGCGACCGCCGTACGGCGGTTCTGCTACTGGGCGGAGGGGAACGCGCTCGCCCGCTTCGGCCTCTCGCACCTGGTCGTGCTGCGCCGCGACGAGGTCCGTGACGGGGCGACGGCATGAGCGTGGGCCGCAGCACGGCGCTGCGCCGCCGCATGCGCCGCCGCATGGGAGCCGAGGCCGGCGGAGGCGGCGCGGCGCGCGGCTTCATCAGCGGCATGCGCCTCCTGCTCATCCTCGGCGTGCTGGGCGCCGCGATCGGCATCGGCGGCGTCGGCTTCGCCGCGATGACCTACACGACCGCGATGAACGACGTCGTCCCGCCGGACCAGCTGCTGGCGCGCTACTCGCGCGGCGGCGCCCGCATCTACGACCGCCACGGCGAGCTGATGTACGAGTTCGTGGACGAGCTCAGCGGCCTGCGCCGTCCGGTGAAGCTGGACCAGATCTCCCCGTGGCTCACGAAGGCCACGATCTCCGTGGAGGACCCGGACTTCGAGGAGAACGTGGGCGTGAACTACCGCGGCCTGGCGCGCGCGGCGATGGAGAACTTCACGCCCTTCGGCACCGGCTTCCTGGAGGGCTCCGGCGGCTCCTCGATCACGCAGCAGCTCGCGAAGAACGTCTACATCCCGCGCGAGGAGCGCACGGAGCGCTCCGTCACGCGCAAGATCAAGGAAGCCGCGATCGCGATCGAGCTGACGAACCGGTACTCGAAGGACCAGATCCTCGAGTGGTACGTGAACTCGATCTCGTACGGCGGCCTGTACGTCGGCATCGAGGCGGCCTCGGAGGGGTACTTCGGCAAGCCGGCGAAGGAGCTGACGCTGCCGGAGGCGGCGCTGCTGGCCGGCATCCCGCAGTCCCCCGCGCGCTACGACCCGTTCTCCGCGTCCAACCTGGACAGCAAGGGGCAGCTGATCAAGGACGGCTGGGCGAAGTGGCGCCAGGGCGAGGTCCTGGGGCTGATGGTGCGCCGCGGTGTGATCACGCAGGCGGAGGCGGACGCCGCGCTGGACGCCCCGCTCCAGTTCAAGGCCGACCGCTTCGAGATCGAGGCGCCGCACTTCGTCCTCGGCCGCATCGCCGAGGAGATCCGCCGTCGCTTCGGTGAGCGCGCGCTGCGCGACCAGGGGCTGGAGGTCGTGACCACGCTGGACCTGAAGCTCCAGCACCGCGCCGAGGAGATCATCAACGAGACGCTGACGGACTACGGCGACGCCGCCGGCGCGCACAACGGCGCGTTCCTGGGCATCGACCCGAAGACGGGGCAGATCCTCGCGTACGTCGGCAGCCGCGACTACTTCAACGACGAGATCGAGGGCCGCAACGACAACGTGGTGGCACGGAACTCACCGGGCTCCACGCTGAAGCCGTTCACGTACATGACCGCGCTGATGAACGGCTGGGGCACGCGCACGACGATCCTCGACACCCCGGTCGCGATCGCAGACCCGTCCTCCGGCGGCACGTTCACGCCCCGCAACCCGAACGGCGGGGCGCTGGGCCTGGTCGCGGCGGACAAGGCGCTGGGCAACTCGCTCAACATCTCGGCGATCAAGACGATCCTCGCCGCGGGCGTGGACAACACGATCAGCACACTGAAGAAGGTGGGCTTCACCACCTTCGACAACGAGGGCGGCTACGGCCCGGCGCTGACCACCGGCGGCTCCGAGATCACGCTGATGGACCAGACGATCGCCTACGGCGTGCTGGCGACCAACGGCCTCATGCGCGGGCAGGAGCTGGTCTACACCGACCGAACGGACCGGAACACGAGGTCGCTGGAGCCGATCGCCCTGCTCAAGGTGACCGACTCCGACAAGAAGGTGCTGTACGAGTACAAGCAGCCCGTGGAGCGTCGCGTCATCCCCGCCGAGTACGCGTGGCTGATCACCTCGATCCTTTCGGACGGCAGCAACTTCTGCATCACCTACGGCGTCTGCGGCGCGCTGGCGCTGCCGAACGGCTACCCCTCCGCCGCGAAGACCGGCACGAGCGAGCCGTACGAGGACCTCCGCAAGATCGGCGAGACGTGGACCGCCGGCTACACGCCGGAGCTGGTCAGCGCGGTCTGGGCCGGTAACTCCGACAACGCCCCGATCACCGGCATCGACTCCACCACGGTGTCGCTGCGCTCCTGGAAGCTGTGGATGGTGGACGCGCTGAAGGAGCTGGACCTGCCGCCCACCACCTTCACCCGCCCCAGCGGCATCGTGGAGCAGGAGGTCTGCTGGCCCTCCGGCAAGCTGCCGACCGAGACGTGCCCGCAGATGAACCGCTTCAAGAGCCTCTACGCCGCGGAGCAGATCCCGTCCGACCCGAAGGACCGCGAGAAGGTCTCCGACACGTGGTGGCAGAAGATCCGCATCGACACGCGCACCGGGCTGCGCGCCACGGAGCAGACGCCCCCCACCTTCGTGCAGGAGGAGGTGCGCCTGGTCCTCCCGCCCGAGGAGGTGAAGGGCTGGACGGGCCTGCAGGAATGGGCGGCGAGGGCCGGCATCCTGTCGCTCCTCGCCCCCGACGAGGGCGGCCAGGAGGGCTCGCTGCCCGCGCTGATCACCAGTCCGCAGGCGGGCCAGGGGCTCTCCGGGAGCGTGACCGTGATCGGCCGCGCCGACTCCCCGGACTTCCAGCGCTACACGCTGGAGTGGGGCCGAGGCCCCCAGCCCACCTCGTGGGTGCACATCACCTCCGCCGGGGCACGCGTCCCGGGCGGCTCGCTGGGCACGTGGGACGTGAGCGAGCTGCCGAACGGCGCGTACACGCTGCGCGTCCGGCTGGAGGACACGAAGCTGGGCACGCGCGTCTACGCCGTGCCGGTGAGCATCGGCGGGCAGAGCACGAGCGACAGCGCACCGACGCTGATCGTCACCGCGCCGCGCGACGGCACGGTGCTGGCGGGCTCGATCACGATCAACGGCCTCGCCACCTCCGGACAGTTCCGTGAGGTGCGCACGGAGATCGGGGTCGGCCTGAACCCGGACCGGTGGATCCCCGTCGACCGCAAGACGACGCCCATCCTCAACTCGACGATCGCCTCGTGGAACACGCTCGGCGTGGACGACGGGGCGTACACGCTCCGCATCACGCTGGTGGACTCCGTCTTCGGCGACGCGGTGACGAGGATGACGGTGGTCGTGCGCAACAAGCCGGACGCCACGCCCACGCCGCGTCCATAGCCGGGCCTGTCGCACACGGGGAGTTGATCACACCGCGCCATGACCGAAGATCAGCCGATGAACAGCGCACCGACCAGCGCGCCCCCGACGCCGCAGCCCAGCCGGGGGAGCCGCCCCGGCGACGTCCGCATCCGCCGGGAACGCCCGACGCAGCCCTCGCTGCTCGGCAAGATCGCGTCCCGGCTGCGCGGCGCGCTCCCGCGCTAACGCCCGCCCTGCCGCACTCAGTCCGCTAGCCGCCCGCCCGCAGCCGCTCCAGCGCGGCCAGCACCTCCGCGCGCGTCGAGGTCTCCCGCACCACCTCAACGAAGCGCTCAAGCGAGCCTGACAGCCGCCGCAGCTCGCGAAGCTGCCCGCCCAGCGGGTCCGTCGCGTCCGGTCGCGCGGCGTAGGAGCCGTACCACGCGAAGTAGGCCTGGTTGAGGCGGCGGATGCGGAAGCCGGCGGCCCACAGCTCCTGCCGAACCGCCTCCATCCGCGCTTCCGCCTCCTCCACCTTCCCCGCCGCCAGCAGCGCGTCCACTTCCAGCCGGAGATCGCGCAGCGTGGCGTTCACGTCCGCGCGGCGTGGGGGCGTGGCGGTCGCCGTGGGGGTGGGGGTGGGCGTGGCGGCCGGGCGGGTGGGGTCGCCCCACTGCTCGATGATCCGCGCGCGCAGCTCGTCGCCGACGATGTCCGCGACCGTCTCGTTGATCGCGGTCGCATCGCGCGAGCTGAAGTAGTTGAAGCCCAGCGGGTAGAACTGCAGATAGTGGTGTGTCCACTCGTGCGCGGCCGTGGACACCGTGCCCGCGTAGCTGCTGCCCTCCGCGACGATCGCCGGGTACGTGGCCACGCCGCCCGAGGGCACGACGAGCGCGGAGCGGTCGGGGTGGTCGCCCTCGACATCGCGCTCGATGCGCGCGGCGTCCTCGGCATCGAGCCCCGGGCTGAGCAGCGCGGTGCTCAGGCGCTGGATGACGGTCCGCGGTGACTGCACGAGCACACGCGGCGCCTGGGTCAGTTCGATGTTGACCGGCGGGAACACCGTGCCGGGCGCCGGCAGCGCCCCGCGCAATCCCGCTTCGCGCGCCGCGGCGTCGATGCGTCCGGCGAGCGCGTGCTCCACCGCACCCTCCAGCCGGCGGCGCTCCTCGCTGCCCGGCGGGGCCGCGAAGTAGCGCGCGATCGCCTCGTCCGGGGACGGATCGTCGCGCAGCGGCTCACCCAGCAGGTACAGCCACTTCCCCGCGATGGTGTCGCGCTCCCACCGCACGATGTCGAAACGGTCGCCGAGGAGACGATCGCCGAACAGGCTCGCGGCGAGTACGGTCAGCATGGTCGCCGCGGCGACCGCGAGGCTGAACCGCCACGAGGAGACTCGAGGCGCGGAAGCACGCGCGGGATCGGGAGCCGGCCGTGAGTCGGGCATCATGCGGACCCTCGCAACGGTGGGATTCCAGTGTGCGCGATATGATGCCCGGGACGCGAGCGCGGGAAGGGGCAAGCAGGTGACCGAGATGCCCCCCGTGCTGCTGCATTCCGTCGCAGTCGCTTCGGCCGTCACGCGTCGCGCCCGCCTGGGCGCCGCCGCCCTCGATGCCCTCGCGCTGCTGCCGCCGCTGGCGGTCGCCGGGATCGGCGCCGTGGTGTGGCTGCTCGCCCGCACCGCGTGGGGCCGCGACGACCCCAGTGGCGTGGACGCCAGCGTGGCGCTGGCACTGGTCGCCGCGGCGCCGGGCGCATGGCTCGCGCGCGTGGGGCACGCGCTCGTCCTGGCGCACGCCACTCCCGGCCAGCACGCGCGTGGACTGCGCGTGGAGCGCACGCGCGAGGTCGCCCCGGACCGCGGCGCCTACGCGCTCCGGCTGGCGCTGCACCCGTTCGGCGCGGTGGGCTGGGCGCTGACCGCCGGCACGCTGTACCTCGCCGCCGCGCCCGAGGCCGCGCTGACGATCGCCGCGATCGCGGCGATCGTCGCCACGGGGGGTGCGGTCGCGCTCGCGATCGTGCTCGTCGCACCGGACGCGCGCGCGCTGCACGACCGCATCGCCGGGACGCGGGTGGTGCGCGCATGACCAGCACGCCGCCGGAGCCCGGAGACGCCTTCGCCACCCCGCCCGCGCCGGTCTACACCGGCGAGGAGGCGTACGACATGCGGCCGCTGCCGCGCATCGCCCCGCCTCGACGCGCCCGACCGAGCCGGGGCCGCCTCGCGACGACCGCGCTCACGCTGCTCACCGGGCTGTGGGTGCTCGCGCTCGCCGCGTCGCAGGCGACCAGCCCGACGATCGCGGTGCCGTTCCTGGAGCGCACGATCAGCACGCTGGCGGACGTCCCCGCGCTGCTGCAGTTCCACGAGCAGGCGATCCGCCGCGCCGCGGCCCAGCCCGGCGGCGACGCCCCCATCCCGATCCCCGGGTTCCCCGTGCACGGCGTCACCCTCCCGAAGGCCCTCGCGCAGACCGGGCGGGTCGAGGAATGGCGCGACCGCGTGCTGCGGGAGAGCGCGCAGGCCGCCTACGAACGCGGCCCGGAGGTCTTCGCGACCGCGGGCGAGGCCGAGGCGACGCGCGCGTTCGCGACCTCCCGGTGGGTGCGGCTGATCATGGACATCTTCTCCGCGGATGCCCACGCCACCGCCTCGCGCACGGCGTGGATCCTCGGCCTCGCGGCCCTCGCAACGGGGACGCTCGTGCTCGTGCTGGTCGACGGCGTCCGGCGCTTCGTGGCGGTCGGCCTCGCGCTGATCGGGGGCGCGATGATCGCCGCGGTCGGCGGCGTGCTCGGCATGCTGCTCGCGATCGCGATGACGGTGGGCAGCGAGAGCGTGTTCATCACGGACGTCGGGACGCTGGTACGCGCCGTGTCGTGGACGCCGATCCAGGACGCCGTGCGCCTCGGCATCGCCGGCCTCGCGATCCTCGTTCCGGCGGCCGGCGCGGCCGCCTGGCTCGGCCGGCACGAAGAGCGCTTCGACGACGTGATGGGGAACTAGCGCCCCTCGGCGCCGCCTGCCTCGTCCGGGGCGTCGAAGTCCTCGGACGCCTCCAGCGCCAGCAGCATGAACGGGTCGCAGGTCACCGCGCGCATCTGCCGCTCGAACATGTCGCGCTCACGCGCGGCGGACGCGCGGTCGTCATCACTGAACAGGCCCGACTCATCCTCCGCCACGCGGTGGTAGCGCAGCCAGGCCGCATACAGTTCCGCGCACTCCTGCGTGTGCTCGTGGCCCGCGTCGTCCGCCTCGCCCGTCCCCGCGCCGCCCGCGTTCATCCGCGCGCCGCCGCCAGCAGCCCGCGCGCGATCACGCGCAGCTCGAGGATCGGCTTCGCGCCCTCGAAGATCGGGAGCACCAGCGCGTCGACGACGTAGCGGGAGACCGGATCCTCCTCGGAGTAGCCCCAGCCGCCGTGCAAGAGCTGCGCCTCGCGGGAGACCTCGCCGGCGATGTCACAGGCGAGCAGCTTCGACATGCTGGGTTCGACGGCGCGCGTGGTGAAGGTGCGCGCGGACTCGTACGTGATCTGGCGCGCGGCGGCGACGTGCGTGGCCATGACGCCGACCTTGTACTGCGTGAGCTGGAAGTCTGCGAGCGTCTGACCGAACTGCTGCCGCTGCGTGACGTACGCGCACGCCTTCTCCAGCGCGGCCTGCGCGAGGCCCACGCCCCGCCCGCCCGTCTGCAGGCGGCCCGCGGCGAAGCCGCCCATCTGCAGGTAGAAGCCCCGGTCGATGCCCTCGTCCCCGCCGACGAGGTGCGTGTGCGGCACGAAGAAGTTGTCGATGGCGATCGTGAAGGAGTGCATGCCACGGTAGCCCGGCGTGGGGTTCGCGGTGCCCTCCATGACGCCGCCCTCGGGCTGCTCGTAGCGCCAGTGGTGGCCGGTGTAGCCGGGCTTCTCGATCATGAACAGGGAGAGCCCGCGCCCGCCGAGGCTGGCGTCCGGGTTGGTGCGCGCGAGCAGCGCGAGGAGGTTGGCGCGCCCGCTGAAGGTGCTCCACGCCTTCGCACCGGAGATGCGCCAGCCGCGCACGCCGTTGTGCTCCGCGGGCTCCGCGCGCGTGCGGATCGAGGCCACGTCCGAGCCGAAGTCGGGCTCGGTGACGGCGATCGCGACGAGCGCCTCGCCGCTGGCGATCTTCGGCAGCCACTCCTGCCGCTGGGCCTCGGTGCCGCCGGCGACGAGCGCCTTCGCGAGGATCTCGGGGCGCGTGGCGAGCGACCCGGCGGCGGCGAGCGAGGCGGCGGAGAGCTCCTCGGTGATGATCACCATCGGCAGGTCGCCCATGCCGGTCCCGCCGTACTCCTCCGGGATCGAGGAGCCGAAGAAGCCCTGCGCGCAGAAGCGCTCGAGCATGGTCTCAGGGACGGTGAGGTCCTGGCGGTGAATCTCCTGCGCGTACGGGGCGACCTCGTTCTTGGCGAACTCGCGCGCCATGTCGCGCGTGAGCGTCGCGGTCTCGTCCTCGAGGTTGACGTGGTTGACGCCGCCGGCGGCGATGACGTCGCGGCCGATCGCGCGGAGGAACGCGCCGTCGAGGCCGGCGCGGACCGCCTCGCGGGCGTCGGCGGCGTGCAGCGGGGCGACGTCCGCCTCGGTGAGCCCGAAGTCGGCCCACGCGGCCTCCACCTGCGAGCGGAGCGCGTGCGTGACCTCGGCGGCGTAGGCGAACGCCATGCGCTCGCGCAGCGGGTCCGGCGCCCCAGCGCCGGCGATGCGCTCGACGTACGCGACGAGGTCGCCGGCGGCGCGCACCTGCGTCGCGAGGTAGGCGAGGCGCTCACCGTGCACCTGGTGGTCGTCCAGCAACTCCCCGCCCTGCGTGACCTCGGCGGCGCTCCGCAGTGCGGCGTCGATGACGCCCCGGGCGCGGTCGACGAGCATCCGGGCGGCGTGGACGGGGTTCGCGGCGGTGGTCATGGGGCGCTCCTCGTGCGGTGCGTGTCCAGTGTAGGAGCGGCGGCGGGGTAGCCGCTCCCCCGGGGCGCAGGGCGGCGATACCGGGCCGGGGTACACTCGGTGGCGACGAGACGGCGACCTCGCGCGGTGCGGGGTGCGGATGGACGGGGGGTTCGCGTGGGACTGAAGGAGCTCGAGGCGCTGAAGGCGATCATCGAGAAGGAGATCGCGAAGGGCCGCGACAACCACGTCCAGGGCACCTGGCACATCCACTACGAGAAGCGCGGCGAGCAGAACGTCTTCTCGTTCAACAAGTGCGAGTCCGAGGTCTACTGCGAGGAGCGCCCGACGGTCTTCGCGACTGATGGGGAACTCGTGGACGCCGGCGGGCCGCTCTTCTAGAGCCGTCCGCCCGCCCTCCGGGGCGCTAATACCGGTCGCGGCTCGCTCGCGGTAGGCTCCCCGGGTCCTGCCGCGAGAGGAGACCCGCATGCCGTCGCTGTCCATCCACCACTACAACGTCGCCGTCCACGACCTCGACCAGGCCGTGGAGGACTACCGCTCGCGCTTCGGCATGGAGCCGATGGGCGAGCGCAAGCACAACCCGATCGGCAACTTCGACTACCAGTCGATGGGCTACGGGGACACGCTGATCACGCGCCTGATCACGCCTGCCGCCCCGGACGCGCCGCTCACGCGGCTGATGCAGGAGCGCGCGAACCAGTTCAACCCGCACGGCGAGGGCATGTACCTCATCGCCTACGAGTGCGATGACGTGGACGCCTTCTGCGCGCAGGTGGAGGCGAACGGCGGGCGCGTCAACCGCGTCCCCGGCCTGAAGAACGCCTGGATCCACCCCACCTCCTCGCACTTCGTGCTGATGGAGGTCGTGGAGCGCGGCACCTCGCACGCCTAGCGACGTCGAGGCCCCGCGAGCCGGCCGGAGACTGCGGGGGGCGGCCCACCCCTGCCCCTCCCGGCGCGACCGGCCCGTCTAGTCCCGCTTGCCGTCGAGGAGCGCCTGGAGCTTCCGGCCGACGACGATCACCGGGTCCCACGTGCCTGAGAACGGCGGCGCGTAGGACAGGTCGACGTTCACCAGCGCGTCGACCGTCATCTCGTTCCAGATCGCCATCGCCAGCGCGTCGATGCGCTTGCCCGCCGTCGGACCGCCCACGATCTGCGCGCCCACCAGGCGGCGCGTCGCGCGGTCGGCCAGCGCGCGGACGCGCATCGACGTCGCGCCGGGCCACAGGTGCGCCGTCGTCGTCGCGTCGAACGTCGCGACCGCGACGTCGATGCCGGCGGC